>WQZZ01000016.1 GCA_009780485.1 Defluviitaleaceae bacterium
CGCCTTTATTCCGCAGTTTAACGCTGATGGACATAGGTTTTTCGGTGTATTAATCGGTGTGTTGCTTGGTCTTGGTATCGGCTTCTTCATCAATGCTATGGCAGTTTTCATTCGCAAAAGCCACGAGGGACTTAACCTTTATAATATCGGATGGGGTGCTGGTCTTTTCGCTACAGCTCTAACCGCTGTTTACGGTGCTTTTGGTGTACAAAACTTTGTTGGTGCTGCTCCTTATCGTAATCTTGGTCAAGCTATGGTGGATGTTTACGGAAACTATCGTCAACTTAGTATGCCAGGCACTTACAACTGGGAAATTCATGGTTATGTAGCTTTCCTTTCTCTATTCTTCATCCTTACGGGCTTCCTAAGTGGTGCGAAGGGTAGCGACATCAAAGAAAGCTTGTATCTAAAAGCTGGCGATTCTAAGTTCATCAACAACTTCTTTGCGAAATATGGTGCAGGCAAAACATATCTTGCCATGGGTCTTTTAGGTGTTATGATTTTGGTTGTGACATTGGGACTTAACGTAAACATGAATGGTCCAATTCTAGCCGCAATTGTTTCTGTTGTAGGCTGGGGTGGTTTTGGTAAGGCTGTGGCAAATGCCGCTGCTATCGGTGCTGGTGTTGTGCTTGCGGGTATCGCACGTTACTTCATCTGGCCAACCCATGTACAATGGGCTGACTACAATCTTTTGGAATATCTTCGCACCCAGCCAGTTATCTGGACATCCGCCCTATGGGGTATGTGCTTATCTCCAATGGCAAGGTTCTTTGGCTGGAAATGGGCAATTCCTGTGGGTATGATGCACTTCGCCTTTGCTGCGACTATTGCCAACTTCCACTGGGGTCAAAACCTTTACAACAACGGAATGGCAGCGGGTCTTGTATGTTTGATTATGATTCCTGTTATCCGTGCCTTCGATAAAAAAGGCAAATACGGCATGGAGAAAGTTTATCCAGACCCATCCTAAAGAAAATATAATACAAAACCCGCCAACTTCAATGCTTTGGCGGGTTTTTATAAGGAGATTGTATGCAGGAATTAGTTAAAGAGTTTATCGAAAAACAGGGCTGGAGAACAGATGCACAGAGTCGCTACCTTGATTTGGTGTCGGAAGTTGGGGAATTAGGCAAAGAAATCCTATTGTCTACTGATTATGGTAAGACAGACTTTTCCCTCACGCCTTCCACGACAGACGAAATGGGTGACTGCTTGTTTTCGTTGTTGGCATTATGCACAGAAATGGGCATCAACTCCGAAGAAGCACTAAAGCAATCCATAAGCAAATATGAAGCAAGATAATATCATTTTTTGAAAATTACTAATTTGCTGGCTATATAGTTAAACACCAGAACAATAATGTGAGCGATTGCGAAAAACACCAGCTCGTTAAATTCCAACATATCCACAAAAACGAACATGATAGCTAGATTAATGCCGAAAGAGATAAGTCTGGCAATAAAAAAGAGTAGGGCTTGCCGTCCTGTTTCTTTTTTTGTTTTGTTTTGGAACACAAAAATTTTGTTGGTAACAAAAGCAAAGGCCACGGCGATAACCCAAGAGATTGCTGTGGAAAGCCATGCTGACAACCCCAGTCCCCAAGATGACAAGAAGTAGATAATCATAGTTATTAGGGAAGTTAGACCACCAAAAAAGAGATAAGTTATTACCTCTCTATGTTTTTGGAAAAGTTTGTTATTTTTCATTTACAAGCCCCTTTATGACGGCAACTGTGGCAGGTATGATGAAGATAAATACAGGGAAGGCATAGCGGGCTTGACCCTCGAAAAAGAAGGGAACGACAATAAAAAAGGCGAAATTGATGTAGATTACAGCGGTAAGAAGGGTCATTTTGCCATGTTTAGTGAAAAGGGCAACGGCATATCGTTTTATCATCACAAACATAAAGAGGAAGGCTGTACCACTTAATATATAAGTGATAATACTGGCGGATGCTTCCAGAAAATTATGATTGCGCTGAAGCCTAGCACGCTCCACATCTGTCAAACCCTCATCGTAAATCTGCGTCACATTTGCAGCCCATTGAGGGATGTCGGTTGCCCCATCGAAAAAGGTGCGGTAAACCCGCAAAACCCCTAATCTTAGATATTCAAAAGGGTTTTCGGCAATCCATTGTCTTGCCCATGTGTTAAAATAGGGTTCGATTTCGTGGACTTGGTGGATGGTTCGTTCTTCCAAAGCATCCAGGAGGATTTGATGTCTGTCAGGGTATGGGTAAGTGGCACGTGCGGGGTTCATCCACAAACCGTTCACATTAAAGTCGTTATTGTTGATAAACAAGACATAACCCGAATTGTACGAAACAGGTATAAAGCGGTCAAAATGGTTCATATTGCGAATTGCCCAAGGGGATATGACGGCAAAAGTTAATGCGAAAGCGATACCTGTAAACGCCAAACTGCGTTTTAGTTGCTTGGTGGTGCTGAACATGAAAACCCCCATGATTACAGGGTATGCCAGCATAAAAGGGCGAACCAAAGCCGACAGCCCAATCAAAACACCAAGGACGAAGATTGCGGGAAGGCGTGGTAAAAAATAAAGCTTTACAAAAATGATTGCAGACAACAGGAAGGTGAAAAAAACTTCTGTTCCAATGACATTTACATATGCCACATATTGGGGCAACAAGGCTGTAATTCCAAGTGCAACAAGTGCAAATTTACGTTTTGGGAAAATTTTAATATAGATTAGCCAAGCAAATGTAAGCGTACCCATAGAAAGCACTACATTAAGCCATTTTCCTGCCATTACATCAGTTGTGCCAATAATACGGTAAAAAACCCCAAGCACATAGGGGTATCCGCTACCCTGCCACGCCACAGGTAATCCGTGCATGGTATGCCCATAACCACGAGCAATGTTTTCGGCTATCATCTGGTAATTTGCAAAGTCAGAAACCGGCACATTTGTCACTGCCAAAACCCAGTAAATACGGGCTGCAAGAGCCATAGCGAAAATAACTATCAAAGGAATATGTTCTTTTGTGATATGAATTTTAGGCATTATACCCTCCTGTCCAATACAAAAACACAAAACTGAGAATACCAAACACAGCAATCGCTATCAACAACAACTTGTCAGCAAAAATTATAGAAATTGGGTCGCCAAAAGAGTTTTCACGGAAAACTGCTAGCAAATACTTGCAAACGATGAAAACCACTAAAGGTACTGTATAAATCATAGCACCCACGCTGGTCATTGTCCAAAGGGCGTAAAAAACTACGGCAAGTCCAGCGAAAACAAATACCATGCCATTTAGAAGTGTTGGGCTGTAACCAGAAAGGGACTTGCGGGCAGCGGTACTTTCTCCCACCTGCATCATTTCGCCACGCCTTTTGCCAAATGCCATAAAAAGCGAAGTCGCCATAACCGTTAAGAAAAGCCATTCGGACACGCCTTCCCCAATGGCAACGCCACCAGCATATATACGGAAAACAAAACCAGCAGCAATACAAAAACAATCCATGACAGGAAGGTGTTTCAGTTTGAATGAGTACGCCAGATTTAAGGTGGTATACAACAAAGCAAACAAGGCAATTTGTCCATTACCCATGAAAAATATCAAAAGGAAACCTATTGCATATAGAAGCAACGCCAAGATATAACCAGTTTTTCTACTGACCTGCCCAGAAGCAATGGGGCGAAATTTGTTTACAGGATGTGCTGAATCCTTTTTCTGGTCTACAATATCATTTACAACATAAACAGCGGATGCCAACAAACAAAACGCCACAAAAGCAACAGTGGCAGACAGCAAAGCATCCGTATTCGTGAAATTTTGAGAGTAAATCAGCGGAAAAAACACCAAAAGGTTTTTAATGTAATGCTTGGGACGCATCAACCGCAAAATATTGTGAAGTTTTGTCATATATGACATTCTAACATTTGTACGAAGTATTTGCAAGACGTTTTTATGAACCGCTAAAAAAATCTATGACAGCCTTGGCGGCTTTTTTGTTCATACCTGGGGTTGCAGTCAATTCTTCTTCGCTTGCCACTTTTATAGCTTCTACTGTGCCAAAACGCATTAATAGGGCTTTTCGGCGGGTGTCCCCCACCCCAGGTATATCGTCTAACACGGATTTTGTGGAGGCTTTGGAGCGTAATTTGCGGTGATACTCCAAAGCAAAACGGTGAACCTCCTCTTGTATGCGGGTTATCAACTTAAAGCCTTCCCCACCTAATGGCATGGTAATTTCCTCGCCTTTGTACAACAAAGCCCTTGTTCTGTGCCTGTCATCTTTTACCATTCCACAGATTGGAAGGTTAATACCCATGCCGTCCAGCACCTCCTGCGTAGCAGAAATATGCCCTTTCCCACCGTCCACAAAAATAATATGAGGTAGGCGGGCAAATTTACTGTCGCCTTCTTCATAACGTCGGAAGCGACGATGTAAAACCTCTTGCATGGCGGCATAGTCATTAGCTTCGCCTTTGTCCAACGACTTTATTTTGAATTTACGGTAATCATTTCGACGAGCCTTCCCACCTTCAAAAACCACCATAGAACCCACATTCTCATAGCCCTGAATATTTGAAATATCATAAGCTTCAACACGGAAAAACTCCCCATCTAGCCCAAGAGCTTGACGAATTTCTTCCATCGCCCCAGTTGTTCGCTCCTCCTCACGTTTGATGTGCTTACCAAACTGCTCTAGTGTGATAATTGCGTTGTTTTCTGCTAGTTTTACTAGCTTTAGCTTATCACCACGGCTTGGCACGCTGATGGTGACTTTTTTGCCACGCTCCTGTGCCAGCCATCTTTTAATCACATCTTCATCCTCGATGGGATGTTGTAAAATCAACTCTTTTGGCACAAATGGCGTACCGCTGTAAAATTGAGTAATAAATTGTGTCATAACGGCGGAAGCTTCCACATTCTCCACGCCGTAAACCATTAAATGCTCCCGCCCTGTCATTTTGCCGTCACGGATGAAAAACACTTGAAATAGGGCTTCGTCAGCATTTGTGGCAAAGGCAATGATGTCTTGGTCGCCTTCAGAAATACGTTCGGCTTTTTGGGCTTCGTTAATTCGCCTAATGGCTTGGATTTTGTCCCGCAAATCTGCCGCTTTTTCAAAAAGTAACTCCTCGGCGGCTTGCTCCATTTGGACTTGCAAATCTCTCGAAACACTCTCATGCTTACCTGACAAAAACTCCAAAATTTGGGCAATGCGTTCCCCATATACTTCTTTGGAAATGTGCAAACCACAAGGCCCTGGGCATAAACCTATATGATAATTTAAGCAAGGCCTACCACTTGCCTGCCCTGCTACAATTTTTTTACCAGTACGTCGCAAAGGCCAAATTTTGTGAATTTGCTCTATTGTTTGTGCTACAGCAAAACTGGAGGTGAAAGGCCCGAAATACTTGCTTCCATCCTCATCATAATCCCTTGTGGAAAACACCCTCGGAAAATCCTCGCAGGTGGTAACTTTTATGTAAGGATAACTTTTGTCGTCTTTTAGCAACACATTATAACGGGGTTGATGCTCTTTGATAAGGTTACATTCCAGCACCAAGGCTTCCGTTTCTGTATCCGTCACAATATACTCAAACCGCTGGGTCACAGCTCGAATATTGCGGACTTTCGTATGAATTAAATTAGCCTCGGTAAAATAAGACCTCACACGATTACGCAAGTTCACCGCCTTGCCCACGTAAACAATCTCCTCCGCTGAGGTTATGAACATATACACCCCAGACCGCTGGGGCAATCGCTTTAATTCTTCGGGTATATCAAACATTTTGTCACCTCTGCTATAATAATACCTCAAATCCCCTTGCGGGTCAAGTTCGGCTATGATATACTTGTTTAATGAAGTGGAGGTCGAAAATGAAGCGAATTGACATATACACAGACGGTGCTTGCTCTGGTAACCCTGGTCCTGGCGGGTTTGGGGTTGTGCTTTTGTTTGGCGAACACCGCAAAGAAATGTCGGGTGCATACCAACTTACAACAAATAACCGCATGGAGATTTTGGCTGCCATTGTTGCCTTAGAAACCTTAAAAGAACCCTGTTCCGTGCGACTGTTTAGTGACAGCCGTTATTTGGTGGATGCCATAGAAAAAGGCTGGGTAGAACGATGGCGTGCCAATGGCTGGAAGCGTAACAAAAGCGAAATGGCGGTGAATGTGGATTTGTGGGAAAGATTGTTGCCACAACTCGACAAGCACAAAGTGGAATTTATCTGGGTTAAAGGTCACGCCAGCAATGTGGAAAATAACCGCTGTGACACCTTGGCACGCACCGCTATTGAAACAGGAGATTTCAGCAAGGACGAGGGTTATAATGTATAAATTCGGCAAAATCACTTTGGTTTGTGTGGGTAATTTGAAGGAAGATTATTTAAGGTCAGCACAGGCGGAATTTGTTAAACGACTAACACCTTATGGCAAACTAAATATAATCGAGGTTGCGGGCGATGACAACCCCACCAAAGAAGCGGGTCGTATTTTACAAAAACTTTCACAGGCATCGTATAAAATCGCAATGACAATAGGGGGCAAAGCGCCGTCATCTGAGGTGTTTGCTGAAGACATAGGCAAACTAGCAACCCATGGACATAGCCATTTGGAGTTTATCATCGGGGGAAGCGTTGGCTTATCCAATGATGTGTTAGAGGTATGTAATTTGCGACTATCCCTCTCCAACATGACATTTACCCACCAAATGGCTCGTATTATTTTATTAGAACAAATTTACAGAGCCTGCCGTATTTTGAATAATGAACCATACCACAAATAAACATAAGTCGAGCAAAAATAATCCCGCATCTTCCCTTGACATCAATGCTTGAATGATGATACACTAAAACAAAAACATTATGGGAGGTATTTTGCATGGCAATGACATCTGCAGTTAAGAAAAAACTTGTAAGGGTGTGGTACGAAAGACATTCGCCCAACCTTAGTCAAACAGCTTTGGTTGCCGCCAAGGAGCATTTAACCTACGAAGAAGCCATTATCAAAGGTATGCTTACAGAAACTGACACACAGCAAAGATACATAGCCGCAAGAGAAGGGCATATAGAGGTGACACTGGCTTATATTAAAGGAAAACCAAGCTCATTGATGAAGCGATAAAGTAACAAAATAACACTTGACACAACCCCCTAACTTATGATATATTCAACTTGTTGACTAATGTCGATGCTTTGAATAATTAGAGAGGGGGTTGTTTATATTGTCTTTGAAACATGGTCTTTTAGGACTTTTAACCCAGTCACCTAAGACTGGATATGAATTAGATAAGCAATTTAACACAATGTTGGGAGGTTTTTGGCAAGCCAAGGGAAGTCAGATTTACAGAGAGCTTGACACCATGGAAAAGATGGGTTGGCTCACCAGCCAGCAGGTGGTACAGGAGGATAAGCCCAACAAGCGAGTGTATTCCATCACGCCATCTGGTAAGGAGGAGTTCGCTAACTGGATGGAGAGTGGTTCGGTAGACTTGTCTATAAAGTCTGCATTTTTGATGCGGGTTTTCTTTGCAGACAACTCCCAAATCGCTGGTCTTTTGCGTTGCTATTTGGATGCTTTAGAGGATTTACAGCCAGCTACAGGAGGCAATGCCCTAACAAATTTATACACACAAATGATAAACCAAACAAAACGAGAATGGGTGCAGGTAGCAAGTGGTGGTTTTATCCGCCCCCTTGCCCCAACAACAATGGAACACAAATTAGGGGGATATGATTATGAAATTTTCCCAGATGAAGTATCAAAGACCAGAGTTATCACAAGTGCAGTCAAACATTCAGACATTTTTGAGCAAATTCAAGGCGGCTACCACGGCACAGGAGGCCATGGATTGTTATATTGCCTATGATGATTACCTAAATAAAGAAGTGGCACAATTCAGTAACTTGTCCTACATCCGCTACAATATTGACACCAACGACCAGTTTTACAAGGGCGAAATGGATTTTTGGGACAAAACTTGGCCAGTTCTACAAGAAGACACAAAGGCTTTTACGACAGCACTTCTCGACAGCCCATTCCGCAAGGATTTAGAAGACGAATGGGGACCCGTTATGTTCCTAAATGAGGAAATTTCCCTAAAAACCTTCAGCCCAGAAATTATTGAAGATTTGCAAGTAGAAAACGCCCTTTGTACAGAACATGACGATTTGAAGTCATCTGCCCAAATCCTATTTGAAGGCGAAATGAAAACCCTTGCACAAATGGAAGCATACCACGAAAATCCAGACCCTAATGTGCGTCGTCTTGCACGTGACGCTGTGGCTGACTGGTATCAAGAAAACGGCGACAAGTTAGATGAAATTTTTGACAAAATGGTAAAAGTACGCACAAAAATCGCTCAAACCCTCGGATATGAAAATTTTGTGGAATTGGGTTATCACCGCATGAAACGCAAATGCTACGGTGCAGAAGATGTGGCAAAATTGCGTCAAGGTTTGGTGGAACACATTGTACCGCTGGTTAGTCGTTTTAAGGCGGAGCAGGCGGAGCGTATAGGTGTGGACAAAATTACCCTATATGACGATTATTTTCGCTACCCAGACGGCAACCCGCAACCTAAAGGCACACCAGACGACATTATGGCACATGGACGCAGAATGTACAAAGAAATGTCACCCGACACAGCGGAATTAATTAACGTGCTAATGGACAACGAGCTTTTTGATGTGTTAGCTCGCACGGGCAAGCGGGATGGTGGTTACTGCACCTCCCTTCCTGCCTATGGCCTGCCTTTCATTTTCGCAAATTTTGACGGAACCGCATGGGACGTGGATGTACTTACCCATGAGGTGGGTCATGCCCTCGCAATCTACGAAGCACGTAACACTAAACCTTCCAACCTTTCAGACCACCCACAGGATATATCAGAAATCCACTCTATGGCAATGGAATTTTTTGCTTGGTCTTGGATGGAAGGGTTTTTTGGTGACCAGACCGAGAAGTATTATGACAGCCACCTATCAGGTGCGGTAACATTTTTCCCAGTTGGTGCAATGGTGGACGAATTTCAACACTGGGTTTATGAAAACTACACAGCCAGCCCCTCGGACCGCCACGCCCATTGGGCGAAAATGGAGCAGAAATATCGCCCATACCTAGACCAAAGCGAAGTGCCGTTTTATCAAGACGGTAGATGGTGGCAAAGTCGGCTACATATATACATTTTTCCGTTTTACTACATTGACTATGTGCTGGCGGGGATTGTTGCCCTTAACTTCTGGGCAGAAAATCAGCACAATCCTAAAGTTGCTTGGGATAAATATATGAAAATAATCCGAACCGATGGGACAAAAACTTTCCTAGACCTTATCAAAGAAGCGGACATACCAACACCTTTTGAACCACAAAACATCCAGTTCATAGCAGATGCAGTGACAACTTGGATGGACAATCGCAAATAATATTATAATAGGAGTGAATAATTATGAAATTTTCCCAAATGAAGTATCAAAGACCAGAACTATCACAAGTGCAGTCAAACGTTCAGATGCTTTTGAGCAAATTCAAGGCGGCTACCACGGCACAGGATGCCATGGATTGTTATATTGCCTATGATGAATACCTAAACAAAGAGGTGGCACAATTTAGCAGTTTGTCCTACATCCGCTACAGCATTGACACAAACGACCAGTTTTACAAAGATGAAGTGGATTTTTGGGACGAAACTTGGCCCGTGCTGGAAGAAGACACAAAAGCTTTTACTTCAGCACTTCTCGCCAGCCCATTCCGCAAGGATTTGGAAGCTGCATGGGGGCCTGTGATGTTTATTAATGCAGAGATTGAGCTTAAAACCTTCAAGCCAGAAATTGTGGAAGATTTGCAGGTGGAAAATGCTCTCTGCACAGAACATGACGATTTGAAAGCGTCCGCCCAAATCCCATTTGAAGGCGAGATGAAAACCCTTGCGCAAATGGGGGCATACCACGAAAATCCAGACCCTAACGTGCGTCGTTCCGCACGTGACGCTGTGGCTGGTTGGTATCAAGAAAACGGCGACAAGTTGGATGAAATTTTTGACAAAATGGTTAAAGTACGCACAAAAATCGCTAAAACCCTTGGATATGACAATTTTGTAGAATTGGGTTATTACCGTATGGGACGCAATTGCTATGGTGCGGAAGATGTAGCAAAGTTCCGTCAAGGTTTGGCGGAGCATATTGTACCGCTGGTCAGCCGTTTTAAGGCGGAGCAGGCAAAGCGTATTGGTGTGGACAAAATTACCCTATATGACAACTTTTTCAGCTATCCAGACGGCAACCCTCAGCCAAAAGGCACGCCCGACGACATTATGGCACACGGACGCAAAATGTACAAAGAAATGTCACCCGACACAGCAGACTTCATTGACGTGCTAATGGACAACGAGCTTTTTGATGTGCTGGCACGCACAGGTAAACAGGGTGGTGGTTACTGTTCCTACCTTCCTGCCTATGGTATGCCTTTCATTTTCGCCAATTTCGACGGTACGGCTGGGGACGTGGATGTACTTACCCATGAGGTGGGTCACGCCCTTGCAGGCTACGAAGCCCGCAACACCAAACCTTCTGGTCTTGTAGACACTCCACAAGATATATCAGAAATCCACTCTATGGCAATGGAGTTTTTTGCTTGGCCTTGGATGGAGGGCTTCTTTGGCGACCAAACCGAGAAATATTATGACAGCCACCTATCGGGTTCAGTCACGTTTTTCCCATATGGTGCAATGGTTGATGAATTCCAACATTGGATTTATGAAAACCACACAGCAAGCTCCGCAGACCGCCACGCCCATTGGGCAAAAATGGAGCAGAAATATCGCCCATACCTAGACCAGTCAGAAGTGCCGTTTTATCAAGATGGCAGGTGGTGGCAAAACCAGCTACATATATATGTTGTGCCGTTTTACTATATTGACTATGTGCTGGCGGGGGTTGTTGCACTTAGCTTCTGGGCAGAAAACCAGCGTGACCCCAAGGCGGCTTGGGATAAATACATGAAGCTACTTCGTACTGCTGGGACAAAAACCTTCCTTGACCTTATTAAAGAAGCGGGTGTCCCAACTCCGTTTGAGCCAGCGAATATAAAGTCTGTAGCAGATGCAGTGACGGCGTGGCTTGATAATCGTAAGTAAGATTAGTTTAGGTTATGGAAAGAGTGTAAGACAGGACTAGGACGGGCAATGCCCGCCCCTACCGAAATGTTATTTCTAACAATCAAATCAAATATAAAAGGAGTGTTTCTAATGAAATTTTCACAAATGGAGTATCAAAGACCAGAGCTTGCACAGGTGCAAGCCACCATCCAAGACCATTTGGCGAAATTTAATTCCGCCAAAACAGCACAGGAAGCAATTGATGCTTACATAGCTTTTGACGATTATCAAACCACGCAAGTCCGCCAATTTGGCACTCTTGCCAATATTCGTAAAAGCTTGGACACCAACGACCAGTTTTACAAGGATGAGGTGGATTTTTGGAACAATGCTGGTCCTGTTCTTCAAAAAGACCAACAAGCTTTTACCCAAGCCTTGTTGCAATCCCCTTTTCGTAAGGAATTGGAGGCGGTATGGGGCAATGTGATGTTTGTAAATGCCGAAATGCAACTAAAAACCTTCTCCCCAGAAATTGTGGAGGATTTGCAGGCGGAGAACGCCTTAACAACGGAGTATACACAACTTCGTGCGTCTGCCCAAATACCTTATGACGGCAAAACTATGACATTGGCGGAATTTGGGGCATATTTTGAAAATCCCGACCCTGCCGTACGCCGTTCTGCCCGTGATGCAGTTGCTAGATGGTGGGCAGAAAATGCCGATAAAATGGATGAGATTTTTGACAAACTTGTGGCTGTACGCACCAAAATCGCTAAGGCTTTGGGTTATGAAAATTATATCCAACTGGCATATTATCGCCGTGGTCGCAATTGCTATGATGCCAAAATGGTGGACAAATTCCGTGAGGGAATTCGCTCTCACATTGTGCCATTGGTAAGCCGATTTAAGGCAGAGCAGGCAAAGCGTATTGGTGTTGATAAAATTAGCCTTTATGACAACTCGTTTAGCTATCCAGACGGCAATCCAATGCCAATCGGTACACCTGACGAAATTATGGCACATGGTCGCAAAATGTACAAAGAAATGGGTCCAGACACAGCAGACTTTATTGACATTTTAATGGACAACGAACTGTTTGACGTGGTGACACGCCCAGGTAAGCAAAGTGGTGGTTACTGTTCTTATCTACCCGCATACAAACTTCCTTTTGTTTTTGCCAATTTTAACGGCACGGCTGGCGACGTGGACGTGCTTACCCATGAGGTGGGTCACGCCCTCGCCAACTATGAAGCCCGTGACATCAAGCCTTCTGCCCTACAAAATTATTCCTTTGATACGGCAGAAATCCACTCCATGGCGATGGAATTTTTCGCATGGCCTTGGATGGAAGGCTTCTTTGGCGAACAGACAGAAAAGTATTATGACAGCCACATTTCTGGTGCTGTAACCTTTTTGCCTTATGGTGCAATGGTTGACCAATTCCAACATTGGATTTATGAAAATTACAACGCAACATCAGCCGAGCGTCATGCACAGTGGACAAAATTGGAAGCGGAGTATCGCCCATACCTAAATTGTGATGGGATTGAGTTCTACCAAGAAGGTAAATGGTGGCAGAACCAACTGCACATATATGTCGTGCCGTTTTATTATATAGACTATGTGTTGGCACAACTCATGGCAATTAAGTTCTGGGCAGAAGCACAGGAGGACAGCAAGGCGGCTTGGGATAAGTACATGAAGCTACTACGTGCTGCAGGCACAAAAACCTTCCTTGGACTTGTTGAGGAAGCTGGCTTGCCCACGCCTTTTGAACCGCAGAATATCAAGACGATTGCTGACGCAGTGACGACTTGGCTTGACAATCGTAAGTAGTAGCTTATCAGCCCCATAATTGCAAGCCTAATCCGCAATTATGGGGCTGGATAAAAAGAGAAAAATAAGCCTAAGACCAATAAAAACTTGGGAAGAATTTGATGAATTAGTAGCATTAGAAACGCAAGATAACCAAAAGGATTTTGCAGACAGCAATTTGGCGACACTTGCCACAGCTTTTGTTTACTAGGAAATTGATGGCAGAAAACCGACTGTTCTAGGTATTTATGCAAACGACATACCTGTTGGTATGTTAAAGTTTAATTACAACGGTGTTGGCGAAAATGAGATACCCAATCTTAATGAGTCATTACCATGATTTGTGTTGAAAGACCAGAAAGCTATGGCAATGCCAAACTTAACGAAACAACCTACTTTTTCTGGCGGTTTATGATTGACAAAAATCATCAAGGCAAGGGTTACGGCAAAACCGCACTATCCCAAGTTATTGATATGATAAAAATCGCCAATCCACTAGGGGAAACCAATCGGCTTTATACCTCAGTTGTGCCAGAAAGTCCCGCAAGAAACCTCTACCTTAACGCTTGCAGATTTAAGGAGGAACACCGTGATAGAACTAAGAAAAATAACCCACGAAAACCTATGCGAATGTATTTACAACATAGAAACCACCGAGGAGCAAAAGGAATTTGTTGACAGCAATGTGGAAAGCCTTGCAGAAGCATTTGCCAGTGTAACAAACGGCGGTTTTGCCACGCCTTATGCCGTTTATGACAATGCCACAATGGTTGGTTTTATAATGTATACTTTCGCTGACAAGCCCGAGGGAGATTTGTCACCGCCATATCAGTTGCCCTGCTACTACATTTGGCGTATACTTATAGACAAAAACCAACAAGGTAAGGGCTATGGAAAACAAGCACTTACAAAAGTAATTGAAGAAATTAAAACCATGCCCCATGGCAAAGCAGACCGAATATACACCTCTTATCATCCCGATAACATCCCTTCAAAGTCATTGTTTGCGTCCCTTGGATTTGTGGAAACGGGTGAGATAGATGGCAATAGAGAAGAGGACGATTATGAAGTCATAACCAAACTGGATATTTAGCCAGATAACTGTAAATAAGACCCGTTCGTAAATTGTGGGCAATGTGTTTTGTTCATACTTTACGAAATGGTGTTATTTTTGACCCATTGGAGGTACAATGAGTGAACCAATAACACAACTAATAAAAGTTGACCAAGACAACCAAACAGCCTTTGTAAACCTGTACAACCTGTTCCACCATGACAGAGCCATTTATCTGCCTGATATGTACCCGTCCGTTGACAATGAGGGCTATTACGACAAAGCAAACACCCTTGCCACTTTGGTAATAGACCCAGAAAAGGCTATATCCTATTTAATAAAGCATGACGACAGTTTTGCTGGCTTTGTGGTTTTTGCCTTACCACCAATCATGTCACACCATGGTTGCGACTATTCTATTATCGACATCTTTATTCTAAATAGCCACCGTGGCAATGGCATTGGCACAACAGTTTGCAAACAACTGTTCGCACAATACGCAGGCAAACATCAAGTGGAAGTTGTTATTCACGACCAGTCCGCCCGAAAGTTTTGGGAGAGAATAATTGCAAAAGAAGGTCAACCCATTAAACAAGAGGAAAAACCAGAGGAACATCTGGTCGTTTATGAATTTAACATAGGAGGATAAATCAATGAACAAACTGATACTACAGGGACACGAGCTTATGAAGGACTGTGGCTTCCCATACTATATTTGTGGTGGCTTTGCCCTTGATATGTTTGCGGGAAAAGAACTTCGTACCCATTGGGATTTGGATATTTCCACATTCAAAGAACACAAACTGGATTTGGTGGAGTTTTTGCAATCCAAGGGGTGGGACACTTGGAAGCGTGTATATGAGCCTAGCACATTGGGCGGCATCACACCCATCATAGACAAAAGCGACAGCAAACTGGAAGATATACGCAACATCTGGGCGATTAAGGAAGGTAGCCACCTCGTTCCTAAACCACGCAACGATGGTACGGATGTTTACGATTTTGATATTTTAGCTAACGAACAAACTGGATTTCACTTTATCGAAATGGTTCTGGATAACAAAAGTGGTAATGACTTTTTGGTAAACCCAACCAAAGGCATTGTTCGGCAGATGGACAAAGCCGTTTTGTATGCGGATGGCATCCCTCACCTTGCTCCCGAGGTGATACTTCTTTTGAAGTCACCAGAGGTCTATACCACCCACGAATACCACGCCCACAAAACCCCAGGCGACTTTCGGGCAATACTACCTCTGTTGCCAGCAGAAAGCAAGCAGTGGCTGTCAAATTCACTAAAAACATTATTTCCTGACGGGTTGCCGTGGCTATCAGAGATTTTGGAGGAATTATTATGGACAAAATAATTTTACAAACCAAGGAACTATTCAAAGACGCAGGTTTTGATTATGCCATTTGTGGCGGTTTTGCCCTTGATATGTTTGCTGGTAAAGAAATTCGTGAACATGGGGATTTTGACATTTTGGTATTTGGAGAGGACAAACATCGTGCTGTGCAATTTCTGTTGGACAAGGGCTGGCTTGTTTTTGGTCGCTTTGTGGAAAACGGCTCGGTGTGGCAATATTTGTTTTACAAGGTAAACGACATCACAGACGGCTTTTGGGATAACTGCAAAAATTTTTGGGCTATAAAACCCGACTGCCTACCAAAAGTTTTACAAAAAATTGACCGTTTGCAAGGTGATGTGTACACCTACCAAACCCGCAAATGGCTTGTGCAAGATGATATTGAGTTTATCGAACTTGAGTTTGACACAAAAGAGGGTGAAAATTATGTGGCAAGCGAAAACCCACGAATAACCCGCCCGATGGATAAAGCAATTTTATATCATAACGGAATACCCTATCTTGCACCAGAAATTATACTGTTTTACAAGTCCGACAAATATTCTTCCGAAAGTGCGTATGCAAAACCCAGAACAGATGCGGACTTTAAGGCGGTTATGCCTATACTTTCCGAAGAAAGTAGAAAATGGCTTTTGGATGCAATTGATACGAAATATCCTGATGGGTGCATATGGCTTGATGGGCTACTAGAGGGTTATCGTGGATAAAATAATTTTACAAGCCAGAGAATTATTCGAGGACGCAGGTTTTGATTATGCCGTATGTGGCGGCTTTGCCCTTGATATGTTTGCAGGCAAGCAATTACGTGAGCATGGGGATTTTGACCTACTTTTCTTTGAAGAAGACAGACAAAAAACCTTGCAATTCCTAAGGGAGCGGGATTGGCAACTTTACGCCCGATTTATGGAGGATGGAAAACCCATAACCAACCACCTATTTTACCTAATCGAGAACCCCGCCGACAACAAATGGATAGATGTTCACAACGTCTGGGCGGTGTTGCCTAACAGTTATGCAAAATCATACCCTATCGAAAGGTTGGGTGAGGACGTTTTCGCATTTAATATGACCGAGCCACGCCTTCAAACCCTTGATTTTATTGAGATTTGTTTTGACAAGCGTCGTGGCGGCAACTTTATAGCAAAAGAAATCGCCCTACCCATGGAGCGAGCAATCCTAAGTAAAGACGGCATACCATATATGTCGCCAGAGCTGGTGCTGTTTCTGAAAACGCCAGAATTTTATACAACAAATGCCTACCAAAAACCCAAAACAGAAGCGGATTTTGGGGCGGTGATGCCACTGCTATCTGCCGAGAGTAAGATGTGGCTCATAAATGCCATAAAGACAACATACCCAGACGGCACACCGTGGCTGGACGGCATAATTTAAGGAGGAATTTTTATGGAAAAGATAATCTTGCAAGGTGCAGAGATTTTTAAGGATGCAGACTTTGACTGGTGCGTTTGCGGAGGTTATGCACTGGACATATTTGCAGGCAAGAAGCTACGTGAACATGGCGATTTTGATATGTGCTTTTTTAAGCAAGACAGAAAAGAGGTCTTGCAATACCTAATAGAAAAGGATTGGCCTGTTTACGGGCGACAAGGGGGATGGGACACGGTACCCATCAAACAAGCTATTTTTTACAAAGTGACAGACATTAATGACCCAGACTTTGCAGAAATGGCTTTTTGGGCAGTTAAACCTAACGGCTGGTTGGAAATGTATGAGTTGCCCCGAACAAAAAATAACGCATACTCGTATTTCAACAGTGGCTTTAATGCTGATGAATTTACTTTTATCGAGGTTGCTTTTAACGACAAAGAGGGTGATACATATATTTTGCAGGACAACCCAGAAATCACCCTGCCTATGGAGAGGGCAATACTGTTTAGAGAAGGCGTGCCGTATCTTGCCCCTGAAATTATCCTGTTTTTCAAAACAGACGAATGGTCGGCGACCAATTCATATCTAGGACCTAAAATGATAACGGATTTTCAGGCCGTTATGCCACTAATGTCACAGGAGCAAAAAGACTGGCTTTTGGATGCCATAAAAACTGCCCACGGCGAACACACGCCTTGGCTTGATAAAGCTTTGGAGGGGATGATATAATGGACAAAATAATTTTGCAAGCCAACGAACTTTTTAAGGATGCGGGTTTTGATTACGCCATTTGTGGCGGTTTTGCCCTTGATATGTTTGCGGGCAAACAATACCGAGAGCATAATGATTTTGACATGAGTTTTTTTGACGACGAGAGACACAAGGTTCTGCAATTTTTACATGACAAGGGCTGGGGTCTGTATGCCAGATATGCTGACTTTGCAGACCGTAAAAAATATCTCGCCAACCATCTGCTTCATTTGGTCGAAGACTCAGTGGACGCTAAATGGGATGATTGTGAAAATTTTGTAGCTATACTTCCCGATAGTTATGCAACAGCCCACTTCGTTGAGCGTGCAGGCGTATATACCCTTGCTTTTGGCGAACAAAAGTTTGCCAAATTGGATTTTATCAAAATTTCGTTTAGAAAACGTCAGGGAGAAAATTTTATGGATGGAGAAAAGACCTTGAATATGGATAAGGCTATCCTTTATGCTGGCGATGTACCTTATATGGCACCTGAGTTTATGCTATACCTTAGAACACCCGAGTTTTGTTCGTGGCATCCACTTCAAAAGTCCAAAACTGAGGCGGATTTCAACACCATAATACCCCTTTTATCTGCCGAGCAAAAGGAATGGCTGTTGGATGCCATCAAAACCGTCTACCCAAATAACGCACCATGGCTGGGAGATTTATTGCAAGGATAATTAAAAACAAAGTAACCATTAGGCAAATCCACACCAAAAACACAGCGACACGGTAGGGGCGGGCATTGCCCACCCTATTCATACAGACGACATCGTTCAATAGCAGAGATGGCTTCCAGCAGTCATAAAGTGTATCGACCATGTGAAAACCTATCCCCAAGACAAAGCCGCATCGTTCTACACATCTTTCGAGCCAGCCAATGAAGCAGTACGCAAGCTTTATGTAGATTTTGGTTTTGTGGAAACTGGCGAAATTAAATGGGACGAAGTGGTGACACGTCTACCACTTTAATCCCCAAAGGAGAGCAAAATGATAACCTTACAACCAATAACATCCAAAAATTTGGGTGCAGTTTGGAAAATGAAAGCAGACCCCGAACTTGTAGCCCCTAACAACTGGAGCTTGGCAGAAGCCTACGCTTATTCGTATGAACATGGACACGATAAACTGCTGGTTCGAGCCATTTATGATGATGAAACCCCTGTTGGATTTCTAATGGCTAATTATGACCCGAAATATGAATATGTGGATAATAAAGGAGAACCGTATTTTTACTTATGGCGACTTATGGTCGATGAGCAATATCAAAATAAAGGCTATGGCAGAGCGGCTATGGAACTTCTAATTGCAGAAGTAAAAACAGGAAAACATGGCAAGGCAAATGCCTTTTATACTGGTACCGCTCGCCAAAGTGAAGTAACCCCTAAGTTTTACGGTAGCCTTGGTTTTGTATATACAGGCGAGGTTGACAGGGATGAGTGTAGTGATGAAAACCACGACGAAGATATTATGCGATTAGAAATTTAAGGAGAACGAAATGATAAACCTAAAACCTGTAACACTAAAAAATATGTGGGAAATCTATGAATTAAAAGCAGACAGAAACCTTGTTGCCCCCAACAACCAAAGCTTGGCAGAAGCATATGGTTATTATGCAGAATACGGAAAAAGCCCTCTTGTATACGGCATATACAATTGTGATATGCCAGTAGGTTTTATGATGGTTGCGTATGACCCACCACACAAATTTGCTAATATAAACAATAATGGTCAAGCCTTCTACTACCTTTGGCGTTTGATGATTGATGATGCACATCAAAACAAAGGCTATGGCAGGGCTGCGATGAAGCTTGTGATTGCAGAAGCAAAAGCGCACGCCCACGGCGAAGCCAACGCCTTTTACACTTCTGTTGTACCCGAAAGCACAGTTACACCCAGTTTTTACGGTAGCTTTGGCTTTGTAAAAACAGGTGAGATTGACGAAGGCGAAGAAGTTATGAGATTAGAATTATAAGGAGATACGAAATGGTAGAACTTAGAAAAATTACGATTTTGGATGACAATATGAAAGATTGCATTGCCCTTGATGTTGCACCCGAGAAAAAGGGTAGTATATGGTCGAACGCAATTACGCTGGCAGTTGCTTACAGTAGGGGCAAGGTTATGGAGTGTCGTTCCATTCATGTCCATGGCGAAATGGTAGGCTTGATTTCATACAACCACTTTGTTGAAAGCTCCGACTTCAAAGAAACCTGCTATCGCATCCGCCCTGTGATGATTGATAAGAACCAATTGGGCAAAGGGTATGAAGAAGTGGCACTTCGCCAGTTGTTGAAAGAGGTGCAGACCAAGCCCCACGGCGAAGCAACCGCCATTTTCGCAACCTATGCCCCAGAAGAAGATGACATGGCAAAGCTTTACGAAAAAGCCGGGTTTACCAAAACAGGTATGAAATGGCAAGACCCAGATAACGATAACATCATTGTGCGTATGGGTTTATAAACGGAGGATGTTTATGATTGAACTTAAAAAAATATCAATTTTGGACGACAACATGAAAGAATGTATAAAGCTTGACTTTTTGCCAGAGCAAAACGGCTTTGTAGCACCCAATGCCATAAGCCTAGCGGAAGCATATGACAACAACAAAGCTTCCTCAGAAGAAGGCGGGGGCGATGTGGCATTTCCTTATGCTGTGTATGAAAATGGCGTAATGGTAGGCTTTGCCATGTATGGTTACTTTGCTTGTGGTGATGATTATGAAGAAAACGAGCCTATTTACTACTTTTGGCGTTTGCTGGTTGACAAGAACCATCAAGGCAAAGGCATTGGACGTGAAATAGTGAGGCAAGTGATGGGCGAGATAAAATCCAAGCCCCAAGGCGAAGCCAATTACTGTTATGTGTCTTACGAACCCACAAATATCGGCTCTAAAACCACATTTGCGTCCTTCGGTTTTGAGGAGGATGGTCGTGTTTTAGAAGGCGAAGTGGTCGCACGGTACAAATTATAGGTAATTTAGCAATTACAAAGGAGAATGATTTTATGATTGAACTTAGAAAAATCACAATTTTAGACGACAATGTGAAGGAGTGTATCGAGCTGGAATTATTGCCAGAGCAAACAAAGTTTGTTTCTCACAATGCTACCAGCTTGGGTCAAGCCTATACAGCCAATAGCGAAAGAGGATTAGGGAGCAGAGCCGCCTCTTACGCTATTTACGCCGACAACAAAATGGTGGGCTTTATTATGTACGGATTTTTTAAGCCTGAATATGACGACGACTACAAAGAAGGCAAAGACTATTATTATTTTTGGCGATTTATGATTGACAAGAACCACCAAGGCAAAGGATACGGCAGGCAGGCAATGACACAAGTCATAAACGAAATCAAACAAAAGCCGTTCGGTGATGCAGAACATTGTTACATATCCTATGAGCCAGATAATCCCGCAAAAGAGATGTATAAATCCTTCGGATTTATCGAAACTGGACAGGTTAGTTACGGCGAGAACATTGCAAAACTGAAATTATAATATTTTAGGAGGAGATTATGATAAATTTACAACCCATAACATGGGACAACTACATGGATATTTTGAAACTGCAAGTTGCTGAAAACCAAAAGGGGTTTGTTGCCCCTAATTCGGTTAGCCTTACAGAAGCTTATTTGGATTTGGTTGATGATGACGGCGACCCATTTATCACCATGGCAATCTACAACGGTGATGAGGCGGTGGGCTTTATAATGTCCGCCAGAGATGACGACCACGAATATGAAAACGACACAGAACCTTGCTATTTCATAAACCGCTTTATGATTGACGAAAAATTTCAGGGGCGTGGATTTGGTAAGGTTGCTATGGAGCAGTTTGTGCAACATATTAAAACCACATGGCCTAGGGGTGAAGCCGTCCACCTTTACTTAGGTTACAAGGAAACCAACCATGTTGCACGTAAGTTTTACCAAAGCCTTGGATTTGTAGAAACTGGACAAATCAAATATGGTGATGAAATCATAGCACGACTGGCGTTTTAGGGCAAATTATTAACCAGGAGGTAATAAATTATGTATAAATTCGAGAAAATGACAGAGGAACAGCTAAACATCGTTACCAAAATGACTTTGGAAGCCTACCCAGGCATTGAAGCCGCACCAGATGCCTATGCAGAACGCATCAAAGCCAATAGCAACCGCCCAGACGTAAACTATTACACCGTCCAAAATGAAGATGGCACTGCGGTAGCTACTTACAATACATGGGATTTTGACAGCATGAACTTCCGTGGCACATCCATAAAAGTGGGCGGTATCGGCTCTGTTGCTGTTGACCTTAATCACAAAAAGCAAGGCGTAGCCAAAGCCATGTTGACCCATTGGCTGAATGGACTTTCTGCCCAAGGGCGCAACTTTGCCACTCTTTACCCTTTCAACTCGTCATTCTACCACAAAATGGGCTTTGGTTTTGGCATTGTAGGACATCAACTTCGCCTAAAACCCGCCGACCTACCCTGCTCGGACGGCACAAAATCCCATATCCGCAAGCTAACAATAGACGATGTACAAGCAATGGCGGATTACTACAACAGAAAAGTAACCACCACCCACGGACTAAAGAACAAAGCGGTCAGCGAGTTTGAACCCCGAATGAAAGGGCATATGGTAAAAACCTTTGCTTATGTGGATGGCGGGCAAGTACACGGTTATGTGGCATTAACTTTCAAAAGAGGTAGCCAAACTGACTTTTTAAGCAACGATATTGAAATTGGTGAGTTGTTTTTTGACACTCCAGCGGTTTTTGCAGAACTAATGGCGTTTTGCAAATCCCAAGCAGACCAAGTCCGATACATAATCATAAATACCCAAGACGAGGGACTTTTGCAAATCCCCAAAGATGCCAGAAACCACACAGAAAACACCTTCTTGGCAAGTCATCAAGAGGCGGCAAAAACGGGGCGGGGCATAATGTACCGTGTTGTTGACATGATAGGCTTCATAAAAGACATTGCAAACGTACAATTTGGCAATCTGAACCTAACCCTAAAACTAAACCTAACAGACACCTTCCTGCCACAAAACAACAAACCTTGGCTTTTAGAGTTTGCAGACGGCAAAATGTCAATCGTAGAAGGCAAATCCCACGACGTCGAGCTTGCAATTGATGTTGCTGAATTTTCTTCACTAATCATGGGTTGTGTCAGTCTTGTTACTCTTGTAAAATATGGCAAAGCAACTCTTGTAGCCGACACTTACCTTCACGCACTTAACCAAGCATTTACAACCCCAGAAAAACCAGTCTGCACCACCTTCTTTTAGTCAACCAAGATATAAAAAGCACGACACGCCAAGTATCGTGCTTTTTATCTTATTGTCACATAACAATGGCATGGTTTTCTGCCACAAATTCATCTGCCACCTGCTCGCCTTGTGCATCGAAAACACGTCTGTACAAATGGTTGTGCCTTGTTTGTCCACCCCAATCTTGATGATGAAATGTAGAGTGCTTCTCATAAATTTCATATACAAACTCTGGATGTTGTTCGGACAGCCAACTGCCTTTTAATTGGTCGTCCCCAATCTCTATCACCAACTGAAACGCTTGGTCGGTATCATTTTTTATTTGCAAATCTTTGTAATTATAAAAACAAGTGGCATCCGAGCCAAAAAGCTTTGTTGGGGTGGTGTCATAACCATGGCGGTGACGCTCCACCACGGTTAGCGGTGTGTGCAAAGTCATCCAATAAATGAACCCAGAAAGATGGCACAAGCCACCACCCAAACCTTGTGAAAGCCTACCATCACGCAAAACAGCCCCATCTAAATATCCCTTGCTGGTTGTGGGTTTGCCAATCGACTTCCAAAACGAGAAGGTTTCGCCAGGATGCAAGGTCACATTGTTGGTTCTTGCCAAACACAAATGTAAATTGACAATTTTATTTTGCTCCAAAATAGGGTCAACCCCCATCAAATGACGCAGTAGAGGGGTTTGGTGGGTAAAATATTCATAGGGCAAGGCTTCTGCCGAAACCCTAGCAAACTTAATCCCGCCAAAAGCCCATTTACCGCGCCTTTTAAGCCTGTGATAAGCAACCCCCAAATTTTGACGTAAGGGGCTTCGGGTGGTGGGCTTTGGTATACTCTTAAAAACTTCCATAAAACCTCCAAATAATTACAATTGATAGGACAACCACATGGCACTGTGGTCTTTTTGCCCATGCCCATCTGCGGACAACTTTTGCAAAATATCAATGGTTTGCTTGGTAAACGGCAAAGGACTGCCTACTTCTTCGCCAGTATTTAGAGCGTTTTGCAAATCTTTAATATGCAAATCAATTTTGAAGCCAGGTTCAAAATTTTCCGCTAAAATCATGGGTATTTTAGCATTCATCACGGTAGAGCCAGCCAAGCCACCTTGGATTGCTGAAAATACCTTATTAGGGTCAACCCCTGCCTTGTTGGACAGGGTAAAGGCCTCACAAACCGCCGCAATGTTCATGGCAACAATGATGTTGTTTGCCAGCTTCGCTATATTGCCCGCACCAATATCCCCCACATGGACAGCAGATGCCCCCATGCTTAGTAAAATGGGCTTCACTTCCTCAAAAGTTTCCTGACAGCCACCAACCATAATGGACAATGTGCCGTCCGTTGCCTTGGGTTGCCCGCCTGAAACAGGTGCATCCAGCATCCTTACCCCTTTAACAACACAAGCATCGTGAACCTTTTGGGCAGACGCAGGGGCAATACTAGACATATCAATCAAAACAGTGCCATCCACAGTGTTTTCCAGCAAACCGCCCTCCCCCATCACCACAAGCTCCACATCTGGACCGTTTGGTAACATGGTTATTATAACTTGACAATTTCTAGCAATCTCCGCCTTAGACTTCAATGGGTCTGTCTTATCAAACAACAAAACGTCATAGCCCGCCTTTATCAAATTTTGCGACATGGGTTTGCCCATAATTCCAAGCCCTATAAATCCAACCTTCATAATTTTTTTCACTCCTGCATATTTTTTTAACAAGTATAGCACGTTTTTGCTTGACACGCAAGCTGAGTTGTGTTAGGCTTGACATAAATATACAAAAAATTTAGAGCTAAAAGCTCAAAAGGAGGAAGTTATGTTATCAGGAATTTGGCTCATCTTATTTTTCTTGGTAATGATTGTTGTTATGATACTTGCAATTTCTAAATTGAAATTGCATCCATTCCTTGCCATTATGGGTGTTGCAATCATCCTTGCCTTTGTGGCGGAAGGTGCTGGTGGCAATTACCTTAACCTAACTCAGGTTGTTACCAACAACAACACGGGTCTACAAGAGGTTTCTGCAACTGCACGTGGTACCATCATCGGCTCCATTGGTGTGGGCTTTTCAGCAATTTTTAGTAGCATCGGCATCGTAATAATTTTTGGTGCTTTAATTGGTGGCGTTTTAGAAGCCACTGGCGGTGCTTTTAAGATTGCTGATATGATTATCCGCCTTCTTGGCAAAGCATCCCCAACTTTGGCAATCCTTCTTATGGGTTGGGTTGTATCCATTCCTGTATTTTGTGACTCTGGTTTTGTTATTGCAAACCCTGTTCGCAAATCTATTGTAAAACGCACCCGCACATCTGGTGTGGCTACGGCAATTGCCCTTGGTGCTGGTCTTTACACATCCCACGTACTTGTTCCTCTTACACCAGGTCCATTGGCAGCGTCTGAAATGCTTGGTCTTGGCGACCAACTTATCACAGTTATGTGGGTATCTCTCATAATCTCTGTACCTTCCTTGATTGCCGCCTACTTCTTCGCTAAATGGCGTGGTAAAAAAGACAAGTCTGCAGAAGATTTGGAAATCCAAAACGATGCAACTGTAAAAAGTTATGAAGAACTTGTAAAGGAATTTGGCGGACTTCCCAATGGATTTTTGTCCATAGCTCCAATTCTTATGCCTGTTGTGTTTATGGCGGTTGGCTCTATCGTAACTTACAATATCTACGACCCGACTAACATTACTGCATTCCAACAGACGTTTGTATTCCTAGGTGCGCCTGTTGTTGCCTTGGGTATTGGTGTGTTGTTCGCTGTTCTATTGCTATTTGTTAGTAAGAAGATGGATAAGTTTAACTTTACCACCAACGAAACACTTAAAATGCTTGGTCCAATCCTTTTCATCACTGCTGCTGGTGCAACCCTTGGTCGTGTTATAAACGATTCGGACATTATCCCGTTTATACGTGATAATGCTGAAGCCATTACGTGGATGGGCATAGCCTTCCCGTTTGTTGTTTCTGCAATCCTAAAAACCGCACAGGGTAGCTCTACTGTTGCTATGATGGTAACGGCGGGCATCATGGGTGGCGGGCTGATGCAGACCATGGGCTTTGACACACCTATTTCAATTGCACTTGTTGTAATGGCAATTGGTGCAGGCTCTATGATGGCATCCCACGCTAATGACAGCTATTTCTGGGTTGTAAGCAAACTAAGTGACCAAACACCGCAACAAGGTTACAAAAACTGGACATCTATGACAGTCGTCCAAGGTATAGCCTGTATGATTGGTATTTTCATCTTCTACGGAATTTATCAACTGGTTTCATAATCACAATAACCACAAATGGGCGTGCATCTAATTTGTACGCCCATTTTTTTAACGGAGGGTTCGACATGGGTATTCATAGTGATGCACAAAAAATGATAAAAAGTATAATTGCAGACAATATGCCCCGCACAGCGGTGGAAAACGCCTTGCGAGAACATAATTTCACAGGTAAAATATATTTGGTGGCAATTGGTAAGGCAGCGTGGACGATGGCATCTGCTGCGTCCGACTTTTTGGGCGACAGATTAGAAAGGGGTATTGTTGTAACCAAATACGACCACAGCCAAGGCGACCTGCCCAAAATCGACATTTATGAAGCGGGACATCCCGTGGCGGACGAAGCCACAATATCTGCAACGGCAAAATGTGTGGAACTTGCCCAGTCCCTTGGTGAAGGGGACGAGTTGTTGTTTTTGGTAAGTGGTGGTGGCTCTGCTCTGTTTGAAAAACCGCTGGATGGGATTGGTCTGGAAGACATTCAAGACGCAACCGAACAACTGCTAAAAAGCGGGGCAGACATTGTAGAAATTAACATGATACGTAAGCGTTTTTCGGCCGTTAAGGCGGGGCGTTTTGCACAAATGGCATCCCCTGCAAAAGTTTTTGCTGTCATTCTGTCAGATGTGTTAGGTGATAGACTAGATTCCATTGCATCAGGTCCTGCTGTGCCAGACAATTCCACTGTGGCGGATGCTCAGAAAGTTGCGGAAAAATACAAATTGCAACTAACAGACCTGCAACGTAAATATCTGCTGGAAGAAACGCCAAAAACCATC
>WQZZ01000017.1 GCA_009780485.1 Defluviitaleaceae bacterium
AATAATCGCCTTTAGGGTTTCTGGGTCGTTATATGTTATCGGTGACTTTGTGGGGGCTGTGTGGGCTATTTTGTCTCCGTTTTTTTACGGTTTTTTAATTGCCTACATCATCAACATACCTGTTGGTTTTTTCCAAAAGCTCTACGGACGCTCTAAAAACGCCTTTGTACTTAAAAAGCAACGAGGACTTGCATTGCTAACAACCTTCTTAGTTATTTTAGGATTATTTGCACTAGCACTAAGTTTTATAATACCTGCAATCATTGACAGTATTGCCCTTTTCGCCTATAATTTTGATGATTATGTGGCGGGGGTTATGGTAGCCATTGATAATATCAACGCCATGGGTCTTTTTGATGGGGATATTTTAGACATTGCGTCAGACGCTGTCATGGGCTGGCTTGGAGAAATTACTTTTGAAACCATTGCACAGCCTATAAATGCAATTATAGGCGTTGGTACAACAGTTTTCGGTATGTTTATTTCTCTAATTGCGTCCATCTACATTTTGATTGACAAAGACAGAATAAAATCCCTTGCTAATAAACTTTTACGGGTTTTTACTCCCCACGATTTTTGGCAGGGTGCTGTGGTGGCTGGCAAGCGTCTAAACGGCTATTTTAGACAGTATATCCGCACCCAAACTATTGATGGGTTGATACTTGGTACAGTCGCTACAATTGCCCTGTGGTTTATCGGCTCGCCATTTTTCCTAGTGTTAGGAATAATGCTTGGGATTGTGAATTATATCCCCATTTTTGGCTCTCTAGTTGGAACGATAATTGCTGTTATTGTGGTAATTTTTACCCAAGACTTTACAACAGGTCTAATCGCCGCTGCCGTACTTTTCGTTATCCAACAAATTGATGCTAATATTATCCAACCCCGCCTTATGGGCGACTCTTTCTCCTTTAGTCCCTTGCTGGTTATTATCAGCATAACCGTCGGTTCTGCACTTGCTGGGATTTTGGGTATGATAATGGCAATCCCCATGGCGGCAATTCTAAAGGATGTTTTTGATGAAATCGTAGACTATTACGACCGCAAAAAATCTGGCAAGAGCAAGAAAACTAACGCTTAATTCTTGTGCTTGTTGCTACGCAGTAAATTATAGTTAGAGCTATCGAATAGATAATAGACGACACCACAAAAATAATAAAATTGCCATCCATTACCAATGTGCCTTCTCCTAAGTTGTGCATTTCGTCCGCTAAAAAGTGAATGGGTGGCAACAGATAATACACATAGGTTAAAAACCCGATGTCACTAAACACTACATGTAAAGGCACAGCCACAATAACGATGGCAATGATATGTCCTAAAAAAGCGACTTCTCTCGGAAAAATGCGGTCGGTAAAAATAACCCCCAATGCCACACCAAGCAAGCCAACCAAGAAATATACAATAAGGTACACAGCGATTTCTGGTAGGGTCAACTGGCGAGGGAAGTGTCCGCCAATTATGGGAAATACCACTGTAATAAAGTAAAACAGAACCAAAGTTATCTTAGCTGACAAAATTTTGCTTAGATGGTATTTGGTTTCGTTTTTTGTGTGTAGCAATGTAATATATAGCTGGGTTTTGTCCTCACTGGCAATTAAGGTTGCGGAAACCATGCTTGCGAAAACAAAAATGGCAATGGATGTCAAATGTAAGTTGCCCCAAATGTCAATTGGGGCAGTTTGAAAGTTGACAACCAAAAACCCGCCGAAAAACAATAGGGGTATCAGATACTTTGCAGAATTAATGTAGTAAGCGATGTTAAATTTAATCAAAGCTGACATGCTGCACCCCCTCCGCTCCAAGCTCCAAAACATTATCGGTTATTTTTTGTGCCAAATCCCTGTCGTGGCAAGACAGAGCGATTGCTGTACCAAACCCAGCAACACGTGTCAAAAGCCCGATAAGGGCTTCGGTGGAAGATTCATCCAAACCAGAAAAGGGTTCGTCCATAACAAGCAAGTCTTGCCTTGTAAGAAAAGCCTGTATAAGATTAATTTTTTGGATTGTCCCCTTAGAACATTTAGCGATTTTTTGGGTTTTAATTTGGTCTGGAATACCAAAAAGCTCAAAATTGGCATCAATTTGGCGTTTTGTAAACTTACGGGACAAGCCTTGAATGTCGCCCATGTGCAACAGATATTCCTCTGTCTTAAATGGCAATTTAGGGAAGCGGTCTGGTACAAAAGCCACTTTCATATCAGGCGTGCGTTCCGCTTCCCCACTGGAATGAACCAAAATCCCAGCAATAATTTTCAAAAGGGTGGTTTTACCACAACCGTTTTTGCCCATTATCACAGTTGGCTTTGTGGCGTCAATCGTCATATCAACACCATCAAAAATTCGGTTTTTTCCATACATTTTTCTTGTATTAGTTAAAACTACCATACATCCTCCCATGTCACCCATGGGGAAAGCCCCTCATCAATTACGCCGTCAATTATAGTAAATCTGTGCTGAAGCACCCCTTCTGCATCACGCAAATTTACCACAACATCTATAACAAAACGGTTACCATCTTGTTCAACCAGTTGGAATGTGGCAGTTTCCCAATCTGGGCGGGGGTGGTTGTTTCTTGCTGTCATCACAAATAATTCGCCATTGTATTCCATAAAAATAGGTATTTCTTCTGCTAACATATTGTCAATCCAACTATCGGTATAAAAATGTGACAAAAATTGGCGTAAGGTGTGCATATCCACAAACCAAGGACTAGGATACATACGGAAATAACCTAAAGCATTTAGATGTGGAGGTACTGGCTGCATCGGTGCATCCAGCCAACCCAAATAGAGTGGTGCAAAGGCGTGTTCAAAATTCCACCAATTTTCCCATAAATATCCAGCTCGTTGAATTGTTTGCTTCACCTCATCAAATGTCCAAATTCTGTCCATCCAAACTATGTCATCGCCCCATGTCCACGGGCTTGTGCCAATGTCAATCCTGCCATTTACAAAATGGGTGTAAAAGCGGGCTTCTGTCATGTCTGTCCACCAGTCCCCTCCACGTGGATAACCCATTTGAAATTCAGTTACAACTATAACTTTGTTGTCACCTGTATAGTAAAAAAAGTGGATGGCATCATCCCACATGGGACGCATTGTACCAATGCGGGTTACATTGGCAAACAACCTACCGTCATATTCTTCAAACGCAGAATGTATATGTGTGTAAATATAACTTTCTGTGTAGAATTGTGACAAATAGTTGCGAACATCTTCCAAACTTTGCCATTGGTGGTCTATTGGGAAGCGACCAAAAGCAGCGTTTTGCGATAAATGTGTCGGAATGTCGTCGTACTCTAAGCTAGCAAAGTGACCAGAACCAAACCACCAGTCTTCCCATAAACCGCCCGCTGTTACAATCATTTCTCCAAGTTGCTCAAGGCTTGGCAACCAAGTTCCTGGGCTTTGGAAAGTATCTGGCCAAATAATATTTTGGTGACGCCCCCAAGGGTCAAGCCCCATGTCAATTTTGCCGTCTACAAAATGGAAACGAAATCGTAGTTCAGTAGGCTCCCATTCAACATCATCACGATGCCAGAAACCGTGATGGAAAGTTGTTTCCACGATTGCACGGTTGCCTTCTTGCTCAACCAGCACATGGGTGGCATTATCCCAACGATGGCGACCAGAACCCATACGATTGCCGTTTACAAAAAGTGTGCCGTCATATTCGGCAAATATAGAATTTTCGCCTAGTAAATATGCGTCAACAAAATTTTCTGTATAATATTGCAGTAGAAAATTGCGTACATCGTCTAAGGATTGCCATGGTAAGTATTCGACATAAGCAAAATTCCCAGTTAAGCTCCACCAATCCTCCCACAAGTTGCCGACAGTAATAATGATGTTACCCATTTCCTCTAAGGCATGGATTTGGTTTGGTTCACTGATATAATCTTCGCTATTCCCATTACAGGCGACAAGTGCAACCAATAAAATAACAGTGAATAGAGCCGTGTACAAAAGTTTCTTCATTCTCTTTTTCCTCCAACATTATCTAAATTAAAATTTTACAAATTCTGGTTTGCGCTTATCAAAGCGGGTAATGTGGGTAAAGCCAGCTTGCTCCAGAACTTGCCTAGCTTTATCAAAGCTTCCTCCCACATTTTCAGGGCGGTGGGTGTCACTGCCAACGGTGATAATTTCGCCACCAAGTTCACGGTAGCGACGTACCACGTCAACTTGGGGATGTGTGTGTCCAAGTCCATATGGGTAGCCAGACGTGTTAATTTCGATGCCTTTGCCCTTGTGGATAATTACCTTCAAAATTTCATCTATGATTTCACTGTAATCGGCATATTTCAAGGATTTGTCTTCCTCTCCACGAATATAACGCTCTACATATCCGATATGTCCTAACACGTCAAAGCAATCGCAAGCCCTCACCGTGTCTAACATATTTTCAAGATACAACATAAAAACTTCGTGTTTAGTGCGTCCTTGGTGTAAGTCAGGGTAATAAAAATCCACCCCTTTAATTTCGTGCATAGAGCCGATTATTATGTCAAAATCATAACTTTCAGCAATTTTCGCCCCTGCTTCTGCGAGGTCTGGACGCAAACCAAGCTCCACCCCCACCAAAATCTTGATTTTGTCTTTGTATCGTTCACGTGCAGTCTCTACAGCAGAAACATTAGCGGCGATGCCTGTGGGACTAATAATCCGTTGCTCTGGGTATGTGAAGTCAATATGGTCAGTAATGGCATATTCTTCCAAACCAACCTCGATTGCTTGTTTAATCATTTGGTCGATGGTGGCTTTGCCATCAAAACTGTGGTCTGTGTGGGTGTGGTAGTCAAATTTTATCATTATATTAAATCCTCCTTGATTTGGGTATGTGGTTATGCTAAAATTATACAATAAACATCCCAAAAATAAAAGGGGGATTTCTAAAATGTTAAACAAAAAAAATATTGATGACTTACAGGTGCAAGGCAAAAGGGTTTTGGTGCGTTGTGATTTTAATGTACCCATGGAAAACGGTGTTATCACCGACGATGTGCGAATTAGGTCGGCTTTGCCAACCATTATGAGCTTAGCGGGCAAGGGTGCTAGGGTTATTTTATGTTCCCATATGGGTAAACCAAAAGGTGTTGACCCTGCATTATCCCTAAAGCCTGTTGCGGAGCGACTTTCACAGCTTTTGCAAGCAAATGTTACTTTTGCACCCGATGATGAGGTTGTGGGCGTAAATGCCCGCTCTGCCGTGGCTGATATGACTAATGGTGACATTGTTTTGTTAGAAAACACCCGCTTTAGGGCAGAAGAAACCAAAAACGGCGAAGCCTTTTCAAAAGAACTTGCCAGCATTGCAGACATTTTTGTAATGGACGCTTTTGGTACGGCACATAGGGCGCATTGTTCCACTGTTGGCGTTTGTGAATTTGTAAGCGAAACCGCCGTGGGTTACTTGATGGAAAAAGAAATAGATTTCCTAGGAAATACCGTAAACAATCCAGAACGTCCTTTTGTGGCAATTCTTGGCGGGGCAAAGGTCAGTGACAAAATTGCCGTCATAGACAATTTGCTGGATAAAGTTGACACTTTGATTATCGGTGGAGGCATGGCTTACACTTTTATTGCCGCACAAGGTCATGGTGTAGGCAAATCTTTGCTAGAAGTGGATAAAATTGATTATGCCAAAGAGATGATGGAGAAGGCGGAACAAAAGGGTGTCGCCCTACTCCTGCCTGTTGACACGGTGGTGTCTGAAAAATTTGACAGAGATGCAGACCACAAAACCGTCACCAACGACCAAATCCCTTCTGACTGGATGGGACTGGACATAGGCGAAAAAACCAGCCAAATATTTGCCGAAGCCATTAAGGATGCAAAGACAGTAATTTGGAATGGTCCAATGGGTGTGTTTGAATTCGAGAATTTTGCAAACGGAACAATTGCCGTTGCAAAGGCTATGGCAGATGCCGATGCAACCACAATAATTGGCGGTGGTGACAGTGCAGCAGCAGTGAATATCTTGGGATTTGGCAACAAAATGACACATATTTCCACAGGTGGTGGTGCTTCTCTAGAATTTTTGGAAGGCAAGGAATTACCAGGCATTTTGGCTATTGATGAAGGTAGCGGGGATAGACCTGCTTTGCAGAAACACAGAGGCTGTGGCTGTGGAAGTTGTTAAAAAATAAGGGGGATGTCGTATGACAGTGTGTCCATACTGCAACAACGAAATGGAAAAGGGTCGCTTTCAAGCCTATGCGGTGGGAACTATGCCTGTAGCATATTTACGTTGGGCGGGCGAGTCACAATTTGAAGAAAAAGGCTTTCGTGGATGGCTAAACCGAAAGTTCATAGAAATTAAAATATCCAAAGATGGATATTACCACAAATCATACCACTGTGCCACTTGCGAAAAGGTTTTCGCTCAATTCCCAACAAAACCACAAAAAGTAAGGAAGAAGAAAAACAAAGATGACCTATGGACTAGAAAATCATAATTATTCAAGGGGATAACACCAAATGAACAAAGAAAAAGTACATCAAACCAACAGAAGCTTTTGGAATACCGTTGCAGAAGAATTCGGTGCAACCGTTTTACCAGAATACGGTGTTAAATTCGTAACAGAAGATGAATTGAATTTATTCGGAAATGTGCAGGGCAAAAAAATGCTAGAGATTTGTTGTGGAGGAGGGCTTTCCTTAAAATATCACGCAGACCGTGGAGCGGGCGAACTTTGGGGCGTGGACATTTCTGATAAACAACTAGAAATTGCCCAGAAAAATCTGGATGATGCTGGATATACTGCCACACTAATCCGTTCGCCCATGGAAGCAGATTTGGACATACCAAAAGACTATTTCGACTTTGTTTACAGCATATATGGTTTGGGTTGGACGACAGATTTGCAGGGTACATTTAATAAAATTGCCAGCTACCTAAAAACTGGTGGAACATTTATTTTTAGCTGGAACCATCCTATGACTTTTTGTGTAGGTCGCTCAGCAGACTTGGGTCGAAACGAGATGCAGGGCGGCAAATTCGTCTGGGGACGTAGCTATTTTGATGAAAGTTATTTTGATATGCCCCACATGGGAGATGTTGCTACATTTCGCAATTTTCAAATGTCCACTTGGGTTAATGCGTTGGCTAATGCTGGATTTTGTTTGGAATATATGTCAGAGCAAACCAGTCAAGCCACACTACAATCTGATGACAATGATATAGCATCATTAAAGGCAAAGTTGTTGCCTATATCCGTACTTTTCAAAGCGAGAAAATTATAATGGAGGAAAATTATTATGCGTAAAAAAATTATTGCTGGTAACTGGAAAATGAACAAGGTTCCACTTGAGGGCAAGGCTTTTGCCACTGACATGGCGATTAGATGTGACACACCTGATGTAGATGTGGTTTTCTGCGTGCCGTTTGTTATGCTGTGTCCTGTAAGTGGAGCAACAAAACCTACTAGCGTGGCACTTGGTGTACAAAATATGCACTTTGAAGATGCTGGGGCGTACACTGGTGAAATATCTGCCCCAATGCTTGCACATTTTGGTGTAGAATATGTAATCATAGGGCATAGCGAGCGACGTGCATATTTTAACGAAACAGACGAAACCGTAAACAAAAAGACCAAAAAATCCCTATCCTCTGGACTTATCCCCATTGTGTGCTGTGGCGAAAGCCTTGACCAACGTGAGCAAGGCGTAACCATGGAGCATATACGTATGCAGGTAAAGCTGGCTTTAGCCGACATTTCTGCGACAGATGCAACTAAAATCGTAATTGCTTATGAACCCATTTGGGCAATTGGCACAGGCAAAACCGCCACCACAGAGCAGGCAGAGGAAGCCTGTGCTGGTATACGCCAAGTTCTTACCGAAATTTACAATGAAGCCACCGCCCAGCAAATACGCATACAATACGGCGGAAGTGTGACAGCCAGCAATGCCAGTCAACTGTTCGCCCAGCCCAATATTGACGGGGCATTGGTTGGCGGTGCATCCTTAACACCTGATTTTGAGAAGATTGTAAAATACAACCAGTAAGGAGGAAACCGCATGAAAATTGGCTACTACGGTCATGCACACGATTTCGTTGTTGGGTACGAGGTAGGCGGTGTTTATATACAACAGCCAGCTCCTGGCGGTATACGCATGGTATGCAATATGTTAAAAAGCCGTACCACTTCGGAGGGATACGACCAAACATACGATACAGGCACCTTAGATGCAAGTGAAGATTTGTATCATCGCACATATATGGAGATGAGCCGTTATAGTAAAGAAGATGGCGAACATTACTATGCTGTTAGCCGTATTTTAGGGCATAAAGAGGGAACAACACCAAACAATATTTTTTCTGTCATTCCCGAAGGCGAATTGGATGTTATGTTTGTGCTTGACGAAGGTTTTGGTGGTCTAGACTTGCCCGATGTGGATTGTCCTGTTTTATGGGCTTCAGAAAAAACCGTGCCAGAAGCCGAACAATTAAGTAAAGTTGCAAACAATTGCCTATTGCTTTTATCAGCTAACGCACTTCGCTCGTCGGGGGCAATGATAAGCCGTCAAATTTCTTGGGAACGGACAACAACAGAGCTTATCCGTGAAATCCAAACAAATCCTGCTATAAGTCACCTTTTGACAGCACGTGCAATAATTGTCAATTTTGAATTTGACGGGGCTGTGTTAATTTCCAACAAAAACGATGAACTTAAGGCTTCTTTAATACTTACCCACGGTGGTTCAGAAGGGTATATCAAAGAAAAGCGGTTTGGCACAGGCAGTCACACATTCTCCATTGTTGCTGGCATGATGCTAATTAATCCTAAACCGTTTATTGGTATTTTGAAAGATGATGAGACTGATGAAAATATAAAGCAAGGAAATTCTAATGTTAGGACGCTTTTGGAAGCTGGCGAAAACATAATATTAACAGGCTTGCAAGTTAAAGATGGGGAGTACGATATGAACATATCCGTTAGTAATGCGGGTAGAAACTGGGACGCTTTCCCTGTGCCTTTAAGTAGCAATCGGAGTGCTGTATATGGAAGAAACCCTAATACAGGAGAGGGTATATTTATTGTACCTGATGACTGGATTATCACTGACAATGTAGGTAACAAACGACTTGAAGATGTGGCTTTTGACTATGTTCAGCAAGGGTCTGCGATTATCGAAGGCTTGCCACAATTGTCTTTTGGCAACTTGACGACCATAGACCGCTGGGAAATTGAAAGCTATCAAAATATCCGCAATTTGATTTTAGGTTATGCGTCAGGGGATAGCGTGCGACCGTTAAGCATTGCGGTTTTTGGCTCTCCAGGTTCTGGCAAGTCCTTTGGTGTGACGGAAATTGCTAAAAACATATTGCCTGGTAGGGTGCAAAAATTAGAGTTTAATGTGTCACAATTCACCGCTTTGTCAGACTTGGTGGCAGCGTTTCAGCGGGTGCGTGATGTGGTGTTGGAAGGCAAGTTACCACTGGTATTCTTTGACGAATTTGACTCGGACAAAGACGGCGTTGCCCTTGGTTGGGTCAAATCATTTCTGATGCCTATGCAGGACGGGCGTTTTAGAGATGGTAACAGCGAGCATCCCATTGGTAAATGTATTTTAGTGTTTGCAGGCGGCACATCTGCCACTTTTGAGGAATTTGCCAGCCCTGCCGATGTGACAGAATTCAAAAACGTAAAAGGGCCAGACTTTTTAAGTCGCCTACGTGGTACAATTAGTATTCTCGGACCAAACCCAAGAAACGATAACGACAAAAATTACATTTTACGAAGGGCGTTACTTTTGCGAAGCTTGTGTGCCAGAAAACTTAAAAGCCCAGATGCGGTCAGTCCATCCATCATCAAAGCCATGCTAAATGTCCCGAAATTTCACCACGGAGCAAGGTCTATGGAGGCAATTTTAGATATGTCACGCATAGAAAATGGTGTGTGGGAACCAGCCGCACTGCCATTCCATTCCCAGCTTGCCCTGCACGTGGATGCCGACGCTTTTATAAAGCTGGTTTCGGAGGTGTAAGGTTGGAACTTTTGAAGGTTTTGGACTTGAAAAATTATGACCCAAGTTGGTTCAGAATTTCACGAGAAGCCGTGCGGGCTGTCATAATTAAAAGGGACAAAATCGCTTTGATAAAAAGCAAAAGGGATGGCTTTTATAAATTTCCTGGTGGCGGTATAATAGAGGGCGAAAGTCACTTTGAAGCTTTAATTAGGGAAACTCGTGAGGAAACTGGCTTATATGTGATACCAGAAACCATTACCCCACTGGGCATGGTGCAGGAATTTCGAGAATCCATCAAAGGTAAAAAGATTTTTGACCAAAAGTCATACTATTATTGTGCCGAGGTTGAAACCACGGTCACCAGCCAAAACTTGGATGATTATGAAAAAGGGTATGAATTTGAACTTGAATGGACAGATATACAAACAGCACACGATGATAATACGAAGTTTAGCGAAAAACATGGCTTGGAGTTTCTTGTGAGAGAAGCTTACATTTTAAGGTGTTTACTGACTTAAACACATATAAATTTTACGTACGCATAAAAAGTTTTTAGATAGCGGGGGGTTGCAAATGACTGATATACAATTTATGGCAATGATTAAAGTGTGTTTGACCATGGCGGAAAACACAAAAGATATTAAAGAATTTAGGCGTAACCTTGGTTTTGGCGACAGTGGTTTTGGGCAGGCTTTTACCAATTTGCTTTCAAATATGACGTCAACGCTTAATGATATGGAAAAGGTGCGTCAAGTGTTAAAGGACATTTTGTTATTAGAAGGGAGTAATTAGTTATGAAGGGTTTTGTTGAAATTGTTGATGTGATGGCACGGGAAATTATGGATTCTCGTGGAAACCCCACTGTAGAGGTTGAGGTCGTTGCCCGCAATGGAGGAAATGACTATGTTGGGCGTGCGGTTGTGCCTTCTGGTGCTTCCACTGGTATGCACGAAGCGGTGGAGCTTAGGGACGGCGGAGACCGCTACAAAGGGCTTGGAGTGCAAACTGCCGTTAAGAATGTAAACGAAAAAATCGCTCCAAAGGTGGTGGGCTTAAATGCTCTTGACCAAGTTGCCTTGGACAAAAAGCTGATTAAGCTGGATGGCACAGCGAACAAATCTAAACTTGGGGCAAATGCCATTTTGGGAGTGTCCATGGCGGTAGCACGTGCAGCGGCAGATGCTCTCGGAATGCCACTTTACCAATATTTAGGCGGCATCAACGCCAAAGAATTGCCTGTGCCAATGATGAACATTCTAAACGGTGGGCATCACGCAGACAACACAGTGGATTTCCAAGAATTTATGATTATGCCAGTTGGTGCGACAAATTTTAAGGAAGGTTTGCGTATTTGTGCGGAGATTTACCACACCTTGAAAAAGGTTTTGAAAGACAGGGGATTATCAACAGGTGTAGGAGACGAGGGTGGTTTTGCCCCAGACCTTGCCACCCCTGACGACGTTCTGGATTTGATTATGGAAGCCATTAAAATTGCTGGTTACAAAGCAGGCAAGGACATTAAAATTGCCTTTGATGCGGCGGCTACCGAACTTTACAATTCAGAGGATGGTAAGTATCACTTCCCTGGCGAATCTAAAATGCTTGGCAAAGAAATCGTTCGTACCAAAGAGGAAATGGTTGATTTGTGGGAAGCCCTTTGCAAAAAGTACCCAGTTTATTCCATTGAGGACGGCATGGATGAAAACGACTGGGAGGGCTGGAAGATGCTTACAGACCGCCTTGGCGACAAGGTGCAGTTGGTTGGTGATGACCTGTTTGTAACCAACACCAAAATTCTGCAAAATGGAATTGATAAAGGGGTTGCCAACTCCATTTTGGTGAAGGTGAACCAAATCGGCACGCTAACAGAAACTTTTGACACCATCCAGCTTGCCCACCGTCACAACATGACTTGTGTAATCTCCCATCGTTCTGGCGAAACAGAGGATAATATGATTGCTGACATTGCTGTGGCTGTAAATGCTGGGCAAATCAAGACAGGTGCGCCTGCCCGCAGTGACCGTGTTGCAAAATACAACCAATTGTTGCGTATCGAAGAAGAACTTGGTGATGCAGCACAATATCCCAAACTATAATTACTTAGAGGTTATAAAATGTACGGAATTATCTTCATAGGTGGAAACAGAATACGTTAATTGACAGCAAGTTGTTTAGCCCCGTTTTTAGGGCTTTGTTGTTGTACAAAAAACACCTAAAGGAGATAAGAAAATGCAGATAAACAACCTTTTATTGAAATATTATCTGAGAAATGTGCTGTTTATTAACGGAACTTCCTATGCTGGCAAGTCCACAATGGTGCGGATGTTAGCTGACAAATATGGGCTAGTGTTTTGCGAGGAAAATTATGATTGCGTTCCCAAGGGGATTATAAGTCCCCGAACTCACCCCAATTTATGCTATTTCCAAACTATGAAGGATTGGCAGGAATTTGTCAACCGCACCCCACAGGAATATTTTGAATGGATTGAGGGCGGAAAAAAGGAAGTTACGGAATTCGAGATTATGCACCTAATCAGTGTGTCTCAAACGCAAAAGACCATCGTTGACACCAATATCCCCTTGGATATACTGTGCCAAATTGCAGATTATAACCAGGTTGCCATTATGCTTTCGCCCCAATCATTGTCGGTTAACAGGTTTTTTGACCGTGATGACGCTGACAAGGCATTCCTCAAGCAACGAATTTCCGAGGCAGAAAACCCAGAAAAGACCATGGAAAACTTCCTTGCCTGCATGGCGAAAGTCAACAGTCAAGAGATATATGATGATTTTGCAAATAGTGGCTTCTTCGCAATCGTTCGGCAAGATACCGACGAGGACACAAAGACAGAAACGCTTGATGTTTTGGCAAAGCATTTCGGGCTGACAGTATTCGCTTGACCCTACAAATATCACCCCAACCAAAGTTGATGGAATATCAACTTTGGTTTTTTATTCGAAACCCTCTTGATTTGTGTAAAAATTTTACGAAATCAGGCTCAATTTATGACATTTTTTTCCATATCTTTAATGTATAATCATGGATACTAAAGCATAGTGAGGGAAAAGAATGCAGGCTAACCAAACCAAAGAAACAGGCATAAAATTCAACTTAACACGCCGTCATTTAGTGGAAATCGCACTACTTGCGGGGTCTTTTTTTGCAGCTAGGGTAATGGTTTTTGGTGCGTCAAGCCCTTTTTCACTAATATACATAGCACCACTTCTATTTACTGGCAAAAGGTTTTACGCTGCCGCCCTTTTGTCTGTCTTTGGGCTGTTTACCAACTTTTCTACCCAATATTCCATGAAATATTTGATAGCAATAGCCCTAATGTGTGCAACGAACCTGTTAATGTCTTTACGCCCAAAAACTGGACATGAAACAGCAGCATTCACCCAAGCCTTAACCGTAGGTATTTCTGTGATTATTGCTGGTTTTGCCCTAATCCTTCTGAGGGGGCAAGGTTTTTACCAAATGGCGTTGACAGCACTGGAAGGCGGGTTGATTTTCGCTTTAACACTTGTTATTTCCAAGGCAATAACTCGCATAACACCAGGTCGAAAGCGTGGTGCATTAACCAATGAGGAATTAATGTCTGTCCTTTTGCTGGCTTCGGTAGTGATGGTTGGCATGGCAGACATTCATCTATGGTTAATTTCTATGCGTTATGTAACCGCTTTTCTTATAGTGCTTCTGGCAGCACAAAGTGGCGGGGCAGCAATCGGAGCCGTAAGTGGTATGTTATTAGGGTTTTTGCTTAACATCACAGGCTTTGAATATATTTTCTTCGCCGTGATGTTAGGGGTATCTGGTTTTGCTGGCGGTCTTGCTCGCAATCACGGTAAAACCACTACCCTACTGGCATTTTGTGCTACACTAATCCTTTCCGTCCTCTACTTCGACTTGTCATTATTTTCGTGGCAAACCTTAACATCATTAATCATCTCAACCGTAATTTTTATTGTTCTACCAAAGCGATTTTTGTCCAATATTCATATTTCTAGCAGTCCCAATCCTCCCACTGAATATGTAGAGAGAGTAAGGGGTCAAGTTCTGGAGCGCGTTTACAATGTGGCTGGTGGCTATCGCAAACTGGCAAAGATTTTTGAAAATCGTGTTGAAGCCAAGGGTGTGCAACCAAGCGTCACCGACAAGCTAGTAAAATCGGCACAGGAAGCCACTTGTGCCAGTTGCAGTCGTCTTGATTTTTGCTGGAAGGAAAGGCATAAACAAAGCTGGGAATTCATGGACGAAATCGTACCAAAAGCACAAAAGCGTGGTAAATTGCACACGGAAGATGCCCCTAAAGAATTTTATAAACAGTGTATACACGCACCAGATTTTATGGCACATCTTGGGTCGGCATTGGAAAAAGACATCTTGGTTAGGGAATGGCAACAAAAAGTAGTTGAAGCCAAAGCCACAATTTATCATCAATTTTCAGGACTATCAGCCGTGATGTATGAATTTGCCGTGGAACTATCAACAATCTTAAACTTCCAAAAAGAACTGGAAGATAGGATTTTGCGAGAATTCGCAAAAGAAAATGTGGAGGTGGAAAGTTTGATTGTTATAGAAAACACCTTGGGTAAATACGAAATTAGCCTAAGTCACAAAGGTCGCCGTGGAGAACCAAAGTTTGCAGGACAAATTGGTGAAATAATTTCCCGAATTTCTGGCAGGCAAATGGAGTTGGTAGAAGAAAAATACGCAGGACGCATTGTCCATCTAAATTATCTAGAAAAAGAAAAATTTTACATTCACAGCGGGGTTGCCAAAACCAACAAGGGTTACGCTGACCAGTCTGGCGACAGCTTTTCTTTGGTTCAATTACGTGATGGGCGGCTGATTGCCGCCCTGTCTGACGGAATGGGAAGTGGCGAAAAAGCAAAAGAAGGCAGCGAAGCCGCAATCGAGTTACTAGAGGAACTAATGGAAAAAGGCTTCAAAAAAGACATAGCCATAAAACTGATAAATTCTGCCCTTTTACTAAAATCCAGTGACGAATTTTTCTCCACCCTCGACATTTGTGTGGTTGACCTTAACACAGGACTTGCCGAATTTATGAAAATTGGTGCATCTGCCAGCTACCTGCTACGGGATGGCAAAGCCCAAGCAATCGGCTCTTGGACATTGCCTGTTGGCATACTAGAAACCGTGGAAATTGACACCTGCGAGCGATACATTACCCACGGCGACATTGTCATAATGATGACTGACGGCGTTGCCGACTCTGTTAAAAGTGGCGACGACACTTGGTTGCACCGCATCCTAGAAAATCTACCAACCAAAAACCCGCAGGACATTGCCGACCACATACTAGCAGAAGCCAAACGAAACCATGGTCACGACATCAAAGACGATATGACTGTCCTTGCCTTACGTATTCTAAACCGTAATTAAAATAAGCATCCCGAAGTCTTGTTCGGGACGCTTATTTGCTGTGTCACTAAAAATAATCCTTTGCACAGTTTTCTGTTTGTATTCGAGGTGGATTGAAGTGAAAGACTTCTTATTAAACCGTCAATGAAAGTCCGAGGGGCATACATTCAAAAATACTGCCAAATCACTAATTCTTGTGAATGCTAGAATTTCATGTTTTGCACCAAAAAGAGAGCTAAACATATAAATTCTGTTGTTGGTATGTAGTATTTGAGTTGAACGGTGTCCGCAATGGCTTTGCAAAGTATAAATGTTATTACCTTCGCTCACAAATGTCCCGCTCTCCAATGGCTGAAATTGTTGGTATATAAAATAATTTCCAACATAATCAAGTCCATTAAAGCGAAACGCTATGTACAAAGCGTCTTCTGAGGTTTGTTCTCCGAAGATATATGTACCTAAGATATTTTTGTTCTCACCATCAAGGATAAACATCGCATTTACCACAAGAGAAATCGCTAGCAATATACCTAGAAGGGGTGACACTAACTTTCTAAAGTTCACTGTATTATACTTCCGACTACTTGAGTGGTAAGAACCTGTTGGATAGGAACTCTAACATTGCCCCTATGTACCACTACCCACTCTGAACGGTCGCCTCCTGGCATACCCCAAGGACATCTGTGAACAATATACTCTTCAGTTACGTTCGGTGTTACTTGATATGTGGTAGTAACGTGCAACTTAACAGCATTTGTAGGGTGGGCAGGTACATTTACGCCCCGTCCCGTGCTAGTGGTAACTGTTCTGCCCAAGTTTAAGGATACCGACATCATATTGAAAGGAGCCGGAAAACCCACGTTAACACTTGCCGAAATCGATCCGGAACCACTCGTTGAGTGCCACAGAAATCCCCCTTGCGGGAAAACGTATCCCCGTGACAACTGACCTCCGGCAAATCCACTGGCAGATACATTTCTTGGTTGACCAGTGGTTACTCTTAATATAGGCCAGTAATGAGGTTGAATACCTACATATCCATCCGAACTGGTCGTCATCAATCCTCTTTCTTCCAAAAGCATTTCCATTTGCAACGCAAGTAGTCTCTCGGTTTCCCTTTCAACTTCTTCTGGTGTGTTCAAAGTGATAACCACAGAATCGTATGTAACATATTGCTGTTCGTCATCAACAGAAATTGATATTTCTGGGGGTTGTGCTTGGTCTGCCAGTAGGTAATAACTTATTTCAGACGCACTAACAGGCAGAGCCATGAACAACATTAACAAGGTCATTACCATTACGGTAAATCTGAATTTCAACTTTTTCATTTTGTTTCCTCCTATTACAATAATATTTGGGCAAACATCCGTGATAGCCAATCACGACTTTACCCATCTCATACTTAACTGTTAGAATGTTGAAGGGAATTGGTCTGACGCTTCTCTCCGAGAACTGATTATTAATGGTCACGTTCGCTTATAAGTCAGTTAGCCTGCCCTCTCATTCGCAGTGTTCGTTTTACGCAGGTAGTCCCGCCGTTTGGTGCGTTCGTGTGACTCGATAGATTGAATAGGTATTGAGAGAAGGCTGGAAGCCATTGCCCAAATACTATTGTATCGGAGGAGCTACAATTGAACGCTGTTGGTATTGACATTTCCAAAGGCAAGAGCATGGTGGCTATCATGCGTCCTACGGGTGAAGTTTTAGTTAAGCCTTTTGAGGTTTCTCATGGAGAAGATAACCTCAAAGAATTATCCGTCAAAATCCTTTCATATGGAGAGAACACAAGGGCTATCATGGAAGCTACAGGGCGTTACCATGAGCCAGTAGCTAAAATACTCAATGAAGCAGGAATATTTGTCTGTGTTCTTAATCCTGTAGTTATTAAGCAATCTGGGGCTGGGTCTGTTCGTAAGGTTAAAAGCGATAAGAAAGATGCCCTAAAGATTGCTAAATACGGTATTGACAACTGGCGTGATTTGCGTCAACATAGCCTTATGGATATTACTCGTAGGCAGTTAAAACTGTTTAGCCGCCAATACAACTTGCATATGAAAACTGTTACAGCTTTGCAAAACAATCTGATTTCTTTGTTAGATGCTACATACCCCAATGTTAATCGCTTGTTTTCAAGCCCAGCAAGGGATGATGGTAGCCAGAAATGGGTTGATTTTGCTATGCACTTTTGGCATGTAGACCTTGTTACAAAGCTCAAATTTGAAACATTTGCAGACCGCTATCTAAAGTGGTGCAGGCGTAATGGCTACAAGTTTTCACTAACCAAAGCCGAGATGATACATAGCACAAGCAAAGGTTTGTTTGCTACCCTGCCAAAGTCCGATGAAGCCAAACTCCTAATAACATCAGCCATTTCTGCTCTTAACCAAACCATGAAGGTTCGTGCATCTGTTAGGCAAGAGGTCGTTCGCATAGCAAAACTTTTGCCTGAATACGCCTCTGTATCAGCTCTTTACGGTGTGGGTGAAATAACAGCGGCACAGTTGATGGCGGAGCTTGGTGATGTACGCCAGTTTGCCAATCGTGGTGCTATCGTTGCCTTTGCTGGCGTAGACCCAGAAGTCAATCAATCTGGTACACAAAATCGCATTAGCAATAAAGCCAGCAACGGGGTTCGCCGCATTTGAGAAAGACCTTGTTTCAAGTGGTCAGTACATATCTCAAGCGCTCTCCTGCTGATGAGCCAGTCTATCAATTTCTGGACAAGAAACGTAAAGAGGGCAAGCCCTATTACGTCTACATGATGGCTGGCAGCAATAAATTCTTGCGCATTTATCACGCTAGGATTAAGGAGTATTTGAACAGTTTAGATGAAAACCACTTAGCTCAATAATCCATCCATCAATCCTATCAGCCAGCTAAACGTTGTTGGCTTATTTGTGTTGTCTTTTTTATTGACTAAAAGTTTTTTGAACTTTTTTCAAAAAAGACTTGACTTTTATTTGCAGGACTTATAATAATCGTGGAGCTTTGCTCCATTTTGTGCAATAAGTGGCTGTACACACCATTATTGTCTAGTTATGTAAATATATTTACCATTTTATTGTATCATCCCCCCACCACTTGTCAAGGCTTTTTTCTAAATTTCTCCAAAAAAATATAAAAAATCCCTAATGCCTATGCAAAAGGGATTTTTATGATTATACTAATTCAATATAAACTTCCTCGGCGTTATCGCCTTTACGCTTGCCGATTTTAATGATACGAGTGTAGCCACCCTTACGGTCAGCATAACGTGGTGCGATTTCGTTAAACAGCTTTTCAGGCATATTAACAGGCTTAGACAGGCTACGCTTTTTGCGACCGTCAGCTGGCACTTCCGTCACAGGGTACAGGATTGCAAGCATTTTACGGCGGGCATTTAGGCGGGATGGGCCGTCAACTTTCACAGTCCGCTCCTCGGTGTCATAAACAGTGACACGCTTGCCATTTTTGTCCTCACGGACACGCTTGCCCTCTGCATCTTTGCGTGGCACTTTGAAAGATTTTGTGACTTCTGTAAAGTTGTCTCTTTCTGCCACCGCTAGGGTTATAAGCTTTTCTGCCACCTTGCGCACTTCTTTAGCACGGGTTTCGGTTGTTTTAATGCGCCCGTGGTAAAGCAGGTTGGTGGTAAGATTACGCATCATGGCCTTCCTCTGGGAGGATGTGCGGCCAAGTTTTCTATAGCCAGGCATTTTTATACCTCCTTTTTCGGTAAATTACGAATTACACGTCTTCGCCAGGACGCAAGGCAAGTCCGAAGTCTTCAAGGCGTTTCAAAACTTCTTCTAATGATTTGCGACCTAGGTTTCTGACTTTTATCATTTCGTCTTCGGTTTTCATTACCAAATCTTCTACGGTGTTGATGCCTGCACGCTTCAAACAGTTGTAGGAGCGGACGGACAAGTCCATTTCTTCGATGGACATTTCCAAAACCTTAAACTTATTGTCCTCCTCTTTTTCTTGAAGAATGACGGTTTCCCTAGCGTTTTCACTAAGATTTATAAAAAGGCTTAGATGGTCGCTGAAGATTTTAGCACCCAAAGACACCGCTTCATCTGGGCTGATTGTGCCGTTGGTCCAAACTTCCAATACCAGCTTGTCAAAGTCCGTCACCTGCCCTACACGAGTGTTTTCCACTTGAAAATTGACCCGCTTAACAGGGGTATAAATGGAATCCATAGGGATGACGCTGATGCCAGTACCATATTGTTTGTTTTTCTCAGCAGAATCGTAGCCGCGTCCTGTGGTGATTGTCATCTCCGCAGTCAGGCTGGCATTTGCCCCCGAAAGGGTTGCTATGTGCAATTCTGGGTTTAGAATTTCTATGTCACTGTCAGCCTTAATATCTCCAGCAGTAAGTACGCCTTCGCCAGAAAACTCGATATAGGCTCTTTTTGGTTCGTCAGTAGACGATGTGTTTTTTATGGCAACATCTTTCAAGTTAAGGATGATTTCGCAAACATCCTCTTTTACGCCGTCGATTGTGCTAAATTCATGTAAAACACCATCGAACTTAATATTTGAAATTGCAGCACCTGGCAGAGATGACAGCAAAATGCGACGCAATGAGTTGCCCAAGGTTGTGGCATAACCACGCTCTAAAGGCTCTATCACAAAACGACCATAGCTGGCATCTCCGCTCATTTCTGCAATATCTATATGAGGCTTTTGAAATCCGACCAAGTTCTAACCTCCCTCTAAATCCACATTATATACGAGTATGTTGAGCCAATTGTTTCGATGTGGTAGCGACAAGAGTTTCTACAAGAAACTCTGATAGCGAGCATCGAAAGAATTGTGCGAAACAACGAGTATATAATGTCTGTTTACGGTAATAATTACCAATTCTTATTTAGAGTATAACTCCACGATAAAGGTTTCATTCACTGGAGTATCAATTTGTTCTCTTGTAGGGGAAGTGATAATTCTACCCTTTAGGTTTCCAGCATCAGCTTCCAGCCAAGTTTCCACACGGCGACCAGATGTGGCAGCGGTAATATCCTTAAAACGCACAGAATCCTTGCGACTTTGACTTACCTCAATCACATCGCCAACTTTGGTGTGGAAAGATGGGATATTAACCTTTCTGCCGTTTACAGTGATAAGCTTGTGGCTTACCAACTGACGGGCTTCCATACGTGTGCGTGCAAGACCAAGACGATACACCACATTATCCAAACGATGCTCCAAAAGCACCAAAAGGTTTTCGCCAGTGATACCTGTACGCATATTGGACGCTCTGTCATAATATCCACGGAATTGCTTCTCAAGCACACCATAACAAAACTTAGCTTTTTGCTTTTCTTTCAACTGTAAGCCATATTCACTATGCTTTTTACGGCTCATAGGTGGCTTTTTCTTACTTTTTTTACTTGACCCAGTGAAGCTTGCTTCGATGCCAAGGCTACGAGAACGCTTCATAACGGGGGTTCTGTCAATTGCCATCTATACTATACCTCCACTCTCATTAGATTCTACGACGTTTTGGTGGTCTGCAACCGTTATGGGGAACAGGCGTAACGTCTTTTATCATGGACACTTCAAGACCAGCAGCAGACAATGCTCTGATGGCCGCTTCACGTCCACCACCTGGACCCTTTACAAAAACTTCCACAGACTTCAAACCAAACTCTTTGGCAGCATTTGCAGCAGAATCCGCCGCAAGTTGTGCCGCATATGGCGTGGACTTACGGGAACCCTTAAAGCCCAAACCACCAGCAGAAGCCCAGCAAAGAGCGTTGCCGTTAGCATCGGTGATGGTAACAATAGTATTGTTGAAAGTGGCTTGAATGTGGGCTTGCCCAAAGTTTACCACTTTTTTATCACGGCGACGACGAGTCGTGCCTTTTTTAACTACACGTTTTGACATTTATTGTCGTCCTCCTCTATTTCTTCTTGTTAGCAACAGTACGTCTTGGGCCTTTACGTGTGCGGGCATTAGTTTTGTACGTTGCCCACGCACAGGAAGTCCACGACGATGGCGAATTCCTCTATAACAGCTAATTTCTGTAAGCCTTTTAATGTTTAGGGCAATTTCACGACGCAAGTCACCCTCGACAATTTGGTTTTTCTCAATGGCTTCACGAATTTTGGCAACCTCATCATCCGTTAAATCCCTTACACGTGTGTCGGGATTAACCCCAGCAAGCTTCAAAAGCTTGCCAGAAGACGAGCGTCCAATGCCGTAAATATAAGTGAGTCCAATTTCAACACGCTTTTCACGGGGTATATCTACACCAGCTATACGAGCCATACAGACCCTCCTTATCCTTGTCTTTGTTTGTGCTTAGGATTTTCACAAATAACCCTGACAGCACCTTTACGCCTAATAATTTTACATTTTTCACACATGGGTTTTACCGATGGTCTAACCTTCATGGTAATCCTCCTTTATGCTGACCGACGCCGAGTGTACAAATACCCAGCCAGTCTACTATCTCCTACACACCTACCGCTACGTCATTGCGAGCAAAGCGAAGCAATCTCCTATTTGTCACGCCAAATGATACGTCCTTTAGTAAGGTCATAGGGACTCATTTCTACCAGAACCTTGTCGCCTGGTATGATACGTATAAAATTCATTCTCAATTTACCCGAGATGTGGGCGGTGATGATATGCTTGTTTTCCAGCTCCACCTTAAAAGTGGCGTTGGGAAGCTTCTCCACAACAATACCCTCAACCTCAATACCGCCGTCTTTAGCCATGAGAAAAATCCTCCTCTTAGTACCTATAAAAGCATTTGATGAGCCAATTTCTCGGCATGGTAGCGACAGAAGTTCCCGAAAGGAAGCTTCGATAGCGTGTGCCGAAAGAAATTGTGCAAAACAGCTTTTATAGGTGCTTATTGAATGCCATTTTAATTGTAGCTCGAAAATCAGCATCTTTTAGATATGCACCTGTTGTAATTATCTGGGCGAGATTTTTGTCCATATAATTCATGGGTTGCAAATGCTTGGTCTTTTTTCGCTTAGGGTTATCCAAACGACGACTTTTCCCATCTACAAGAAGTGCATAATCACCTTCTAGCTTGGTAACAACAAAGGCTACACCCTTGTCCCTTCCAGCTTTTGAAATAACAATTTGACCAACTTGCAAATCCATTCACTTTACCTAATCGTTAAAATTTCTGGCTCGCCATCGGTTATTAGCACGGTGTTTTCATAATGGGCAGATAGTTCGCCATCTGCAGTTACCACCGTCCATTCGTCTTCTAAGATTACCACCTCATGGGTTCCTAGATTAACCATAGGCTCAATTGCCAATGTCATGCCTGGCTGAAGCCGTGGTCCACGCTTTTTATCCCTAAAATTAGGGATTTCGGGGGCTTCATGCAAAGCCGCCCCAACGCCATGACCAACAAACTCTCGCACAATGGACATCCCCTGACCTTCAGCATATGACTGAATTGCTCCAGAAATGTCAGCAATAAAATGTCCTTTTTTGGCATACTTTATGCCCTCAAAAAAACTTTGGCGGGTCACATCAATAAGCCGCTGTGCATCATCAGAGATTTTGCCCACAGCAAAGGTGCGTGCCGCATCCCCGTGGTAACCATCTTTATAAGCACCAATGTCGATACTGACAATGTCGCCCTCTACCAGCTTTCGAGAACCTGGGATTCCATGTATCACCTGTTCATTAATAGAAATGCAGGCAGACTTGGGAAAACCCCGATAATTCTTAAAGCTGGGAATTGCACCACTCATTTTAATGAATTTTTCAACAGCACCATCCATCTCTCTGGTGGTTATTCCAGGGGCAATAATACTCTCCAAAAGCTCAAAAGCTTCAATAACAACACGGCTGGCTTTTCGCATTTTTTCGACTTGAGCCACATTTTTCAAAATAATTGCCATTTTTAATTAGCTACCTTTTCTCAAGTCCTTTTTCTTCCAGCACTTTAATCAAATCTTCAGTGATTTTGAAGGCATCGCCTGACCCGTTCACTTCCAACAACACGCCTTCCCTTCTGTAAAAGTCTACAACAGGGGCAGTTAGGTCGTGATACAATTGCAAGCGACGCTTTACCGTATCAACGGTGTCATCAATACGCTGGATAAGTTCTGTTCCACAATTATCACATTTGCCCTCAGTTTTAGGTGGCAAAAAGTGGATATGGAACATACTGGCACATTTGGGGCAAATTAAGCGACCCACAATACGCTGGATAATTTCATTGTCTGGCACATTAAAACTTATTGCCAGGTCAATGGGTGCACCTATACGTTTGCAAATGGCTTGAAGGGCAAGAGCTTGGGAAAAAGTGCGGGGAAAGCCATCTAAGATAAAATGGTCTTCCTCTGCTGCGATACCTTCAACAATGGAAAGCATCAACTCATCAGGTACCAAGTCCCCCCTGTCCATCAACCTTTTCACAGCACGACAAATTGCGGAATCTTTTTTAGTTTCTTCCCGCAAAATGTCGCCTGTAGAAATGTGCTTCATGCCAAAATGCTTTGTTAGGGCTTGGGCCTGTGTGCCTTTACCAGCACCCGACGGCCCTAGAATTACTATTCTCATAATAATATCTCCCTAGATTTATTGTGCGTCCAAAAAGACACTTAGCTAGCCAAAAAGCCTTTGTAATTACGCATAAGAAGTTGTGCTTCGATTTTCTTTGCAAGGTCTAATGCTACATTTACAGCGATTATGATGGTTGTACCACCAAAACCAACTGGAATACCGAAAATCCACTCCATTACGATGGGCAACAAGGCTATGATTGTGTAAAACATTGCACCAACCCAAGACATACGGGTAACGGTACGCTGTATATATTCTGTAGTGGGTTTACCTGGGCGGATGCCTGGTATAAAACCACCGTTTTTCTTCAAGTTTTCCGACATTTCTGTTGGGTTAATGCTAAAAGACGCATAGAAGAAGGTGAAAGCAAAAATCAACACAACATAAATGGGAGCACCTGTAAAGCTAGACATATCCAAGAAGCTGGCCGCAGTTCCAAGCCAAGCAACATCTGGGAAAAACATCCTTACCATATCAGGAAAACCTAGAACAGACATGGCGAAGATGATTGGTAGTACACCAGCCAAATTAACTTTTACAGGTATAAAGCTGGATTGTCCACCAAACATTTGGCGTCCAACCATTTTTTTGGAATACTGCACAGGCAATTTTCTTTGACCTTCGCTTATCAAAACCACAAGGGCAACCATAAACACAAAGGACAAAGCTATAATTGCCACAGAAATGGCATTCCAAACACTTCCGAGAGAGGCATCGTAAAGCATTACCAACCCTCTAGGCAATGCGGATAAAATGTTGGCGAAAATGAACAATGAAGCACCGCTTCCTAGTCCCTTTTCTGTCAACAATTCGGACATCCACATGATAAACATTGTACCAGCTACCATGGTAAGGGTTGCCACCAAATACACACCTATGTTTTGGTGTACAAAAACATCTCTCCAAGAGAAAATCATACCAGCAGCTTGTAGTAAAGCCATACCAACCGCAAGGTATCTGGTGATAGCATTGATTTTTTTGCGACCCTCTGCCCCTTCTTTTTTCATTCTTTCAAGAGGAGGCACAGCAACAGTAAGTAACTGCATTATGATGCTGGCAGTAATGAACGGACCGATACCCATCATAAAGATGGTACCCATCTCACCACCCACAAGCATTGCTAAAATGCCCATGTCACCAACCGCTGCCGCCATCATTTCTCTAAGGCCTTCTTGGTCAAGACCTGGCACAGGTATAAAAGAACCTATACGGAAAATGAAAAGTATAAGCAAAACATACAAAAGTTTTTTGCGTAAATCCTTAACTTTCCATGCCTTATGAAATACACCAAGCATTAAATCACCTCGGCTTTTCCGCCTGCAGCCTCAATTTTCTTGATGGCACTTTCACTAAAGTAATTTACCTTAACATCTAGCTTCTTTGAAAGTTCTCCTTGACCCAAAATCTTAACGCCATCACGGGCGTTGGATACCAAGCCTTTGGATTTCAAAGCCGCAATGTCAACGGTCTCGCCAGCTTCAAACACATTAAGGTGAAACACATTAATGGTTACAATATCAAGGCTGTTTCTATTTTTGAAACCACGCTTTGGTAAACGGCGGAAAAGTGGCAATTGTCCACCCTCAAAAAGCGGGCGTGTGCCGCCGCCAGAACGGGATTTCTGCCCGTCACGACCACGACCAGCAAGCTTGCCGTTACCACTACCATGTCCCCTACCCTTACGCCAAGCTTTGAATTTAGAGCCTTCCGCAGGTTTAAGTTGACCTAACTGCATTTATTTCACCTCCGTTAGTTGCTAAACT
>WQZZ01000018.1 GCA_009780485.1 Defluviitaleaceae bacterium
AAACCCACATAACCCTGACAGTCCGTTTCGGCAGGGCAAGCCTGTTGACAAGGCGGGCGACAGTCACCCCTGTGGTTGCTTAACATCATATCCAGTGCCGCCTTGCGGTTTTCATCCACACGGGCAGAGCGGGTCACAACCTCCATGCCATCAGTTGCCACAGTGGAACAAGCCCGCACCAGCCTTGGCATCCCCACGACTTCCACCGTACAAATCCCACAAGAGGCATAAATCTCCAACAAATCACCATGGCACAAATTAGGAATATCAATACCCGCCTGCCGTGCCAAATCCAAAATGGTCTGCCCCTTAACACCTTCCACGGCTTGTCCATCTATTTTCAATACAATCTTTTCCAAGTCATTCACCTCTATCCCTACCCTTGTTTATCGCCTTCTTCTTCACGACCCACCCTAGCCGACCAACTTTGGTGGCTTGTAGGCAAACCTGCTTCTTCCAGAGCTGTTGTCCAATTAGGGAAAAGCTTCCTAGCGGGATACATACTAAATAGACCATGTTTCAAATACATATCCCTAGTTAAAATGCCTTTCCCAAGTTTATTGTAAACACGCTTCATATCTTCTAAAAACACTTCTCTTGTAATCTTTGGTTTTTTTCGGACTTCTCTTATTTTTCTGCCTTCTCTTAATTCCCTTTTTGTTTCCAATCCTGCCTGCCTTAAAACTTCTCCCCAGCCCCCAATTTTTCTGTGAATGGTACCCAGCGAAAACCGACCATGAGCTTGATATTCCATAACGCCAATGGTTTTTTTGTCTAAGTCACTAGCAACCCTACGAACATCAATAAGGATGTTTTTGATAGAATAAACATCCTTGCGATTTTCAAGTCCAGCCGCATTTAGAGCCTTCTCCCATTTGCCAAAATGCCTGTAAGCCGTCCTAACATCATGGTTGCCGTTTTTATTATACTCCTCTTGTGTGATGCAAGTTTTGCCCAGCTTTGTGGCGACCCGCTGTAAGTCTAAAATCATTTCCTCTTTAGTAAAACCTCTAACCATAGGTTTAAGGCCTGCCGCTTCCAATGCTGAAGCCCATCTAAATCGTTTTAAGGCTGTTCCTCTGTGTTTGCCTAATCTCCTGTATTCAGCATTAGACAATGTGTCTTTGCCAAGTTCTGTTGCAACCCTTCTTATGTCATCAAATATCTGTTCGTTTGAAAGTATGTATCGTTTTTCAGCATCTTTCAAAATTGCAACACCTCCTCTCGTGTATTAAACATCTAGCGTTTAGGTTTTGATTACCAAATGAAACACAGCTTAACTTATTACAATAGCATCCACAGGGCAAATGTCTTTGCAAATCCCGCATTTGATACACCTTTCCACGCAAATGCTATGGACACCCCTGTCCTTATTATATTCAATGGCGTGGGTTGGGCAGTTTTCATGGCACTGCGCGCAACTTACGCACTTGTTTTGGATAATATGGTATTTTGTAAATGCCTTGCAGGCTTTTGCTGTGCATTTTTTGTGTTTAATATGGTCTTCGTATTCGTTTAGGAAGTATTTAATTGTGGTTAAAACTGGGTTTGGAGCGGTTTGACCCAAGCCACATAAAGAGCCTTCACCAATGGCTTTTGCCAGTTCTTCCAAGCGTTCTATGTCGCCTTCCCTGCCATCGCCACTACAAATACGCTCTAAAATCTCTAACATCCGTTTTGTGCCAATGCGACAATGGGTGCATTTGCCACAACTTTCCTTGCAGGTAAAATCCAAGAAGAAGCGGGCAATTTCCACCATGCAGGTGCTTTCATCCATAACAACCATACCGCCAGAACCCATAATTGCCCCCGTGGCAGAAATGGATTTGTAGTCGATTATAGTGTCACTCATATGTGCTGGGATGCAACCGCCAGAAGGTCCGCCCATTTGTACGGCCTTAAAAGCCTTGCCACCCTTGATGCCACCACCAAGATTGTAAATAACATTGTGCAAGGTGTCGCCCATTGGCACTTCCACCAGACCGCCATTGTTAATTTTGCCAGCAAGGGCAAAAACCTTTGTCCCCTTGCTGTTTTCCGTACCCATGGCGGCAAAAGCCGAGCCACCCTCACGTAAAATCCATGGCACATTGGCAAGGGTTTCCACGTTGTTGATATTGCTTGGCTTGCCCTTGTAACCCTTTTGGGCAGGGAAGGGGGGTTTTAGGCGTGGCATCCCCCTCTCACCTTCAAGAGAGGCGATAAGGGCGGTTTCTTCACCGCAAACAAATGCCCCAGCACCCGCTTTAATCCTAATGTCAAAGTCAAAACCTTTTCCAAGGATATTTTTACCAAGCATCCCCTTTTCACGGGCTTGCTCTAATGCAATTTCAAGGCGGGTGATTGCTAGGGGATATTCCGCACGGACATATACAATTCCCTCGGCACAGCCCATGGCATACGCACCAATCATCATGCCTTCGATTAGCCCGTGTGGGTCACCCTCGATAATTGCCCTGTCCATAAATGCCCCAGGGTCGCCCTCGTCGGCATTGCAAATTATGTACTTAACATCCCCAGGGTTTTGACGGCAGGCATTCCACTTAAACCAAGTGGGGAAACCTGCCCCGCCACGCCCAGCCAGCCCCGACAGTTTAATTTCATCAATGACTTGCTCTGGGGTCATGGTGTTCATGGCTTTCTTAATGCCCTCATAACCAGCATTAGCCAAATAGTCGTCAATACTTTCGGGGTTAATCTTACCGCAATTTGCCAGTGCAATCCGCTTTTGGCTGTTCAAAATTTCAAAATCTTTCTGAGGGATGATGTATGTAGAAGCATTGTTTTCCTTACCCTGCACTGCCTTGGCAATCTCTAAAGCACCAGCTTCATCCACTTTAACGTACATTTTGCCATCGGTTTCTACAATCGGCTCAAGATAACACATGCCATTACAGCCAACAGGCTGCACATCAAAACCTTGGCTTTCAAAATACTCAAAAAGCTCACCAGCCCCCGCTGCATTTCCGCAACTGCCACGTCCTACGTAAATTTTCACTGCTTCGCCCCCTCTTTTTGCTTAATGCCGTCCAAATCCTGCACAACTTTCTTCTTACACAACCCACCGTAGGCTTTGTTACCCACCATCATAACGGGGGCAAGGGAACAACAACCCAAACATGCCATGTTGTTGTAAGTGAAAAGCCCGTCAGCAGAAATCTCGCCTTCTTCGACCCCCAAATGGGTTTTAATGGCTTCTTCAATCTCCCCAGAACCATTAACATGACAAGCCGTGCCTTGGCATAACATAACCAAGTTCTTACCAATGGGTTTTGTGCGGAACATGGAATAAAAAGTAGCCACGCCCATCACCTTGCCAGAAGCAAGCCCCATGCCCTTGCCAATATACTCAATAACTTCCTTCGGCAGATAGCCAAAAATTTCCTGTGCTTGTTGCAAAACGGCAATTAGTTGCCCTTCGTCCTGCCCAGCGGTTTGTAAAATTGGGTCAAGTTGTTTTAAGTCCATTATTTTCACCTCGTTGTAATTATTATTGCAAGTGGTTATATGTCTAAGTTTTCACGCAGGTCTGCTAGGGTTTTAAGGGCTTGTCTAAAATCTAAACCTTTAACTGCAATTGCTAATTCGTTTGTATCGGGGATTTCCTCCAATTCCTTCAACATGTCAGTGGCATCAAAGCTACGTCTTTTCAAAAGTTCTTCCAGCCTATCAAAAACGTCCTTTGCAAGGGCTTTGTCCAAGGTTTTAACCCATTGTTGAGTCGCTTCCTCTACACAATCTTCTGGATATTGTTTGGAAAGGCGTTCAATCACAGGGTTAAGCTCTGCTTCAAGACGGCTTATGGCATCGGTTGCATCTTCACCATCTCTAAAACACGCCTCAATTTCAGCCGCAACGGTTGAAAGGTTGGTTTCGTCAATCAAAGCAGACAACCCTTTTAAGGTGTGTGCCAGCCTTTCGGCAGTTTTGGCGTCTCCCTGCTCATGGGCGTTTGTAATTTCCTTTGCAACACCCTTTTGTGTGGATAAAAAGTCTTTGTTAATCTTATCCACAACCTCTGATGACATCATGTGGTTGTTAAAGAACTGCTCTGCTTGTTTGTCATCAACATTTGCGGGTGGCGTGTCAGGGAAATACTTATCCTTAATAAACTTATGCAAAACCGCATTTAAGTGGGCGGTTTGTATGGGCTTTGACAAAAAGCCGTCAAAGCCACTTTTCAAAAACTCATCAGCTTGTCCAACAAGGGCATTGGCAGTCAAAGCCACAATTGGGTGGGTGTAAGCCATTTCACGTATAATGGCGGTGGCTTCCATGCCTGTAATTTCTGGCATCATCTGGTCCATGAAGATAATGTCATAAACCTTACCAGCCTCTATCTTCTGGATGGCTTCCTTACCGCAATAGCAGGTTTCTATATCCAGACCATACAACTCCAAAAGTCCTCTAGCTACGTAAATATTAGCATCCACATCATCCACCACCAACACCTTGCCATAAGGCATAGGTTCTGGCTTAAACTCTAATCGTTTGGATAAGGAGGCTGGTGAAGCAGAAAAACTCCGCAAAGATTTGGATGTTGCCTTACCCAATATCTGTGCAGATGCCATAATTTGAGGCAACACAATAACAACGCTTGTACCCTTACCCACATCGCTGGACACGGCAATTGTGCCATTCATCTGGCTAAGCAGACCCTGTGTAATGGACATACCAAGCCCAGTACCCACCTCAAAATAATTGTGGCGGGTGTGGAAGCGTATATAATCGTCAAACATGGTTTTAAGTTGTTCTTCGCTCATACCTCGCCCTGTGTCATCAACTGTAATAACTAGGTTTACAACACCTTCAATATCGGCATTTTCAACCCTTACACGCAACTTTACGCTTCCTTGCTCTGTATACTTAAATGCGTTGGACAACACATTGTTCATAACTTGCTTAATCCGCAATTCGTCACCCTTCATAAGGGCTGGCACATTCTCATCCACATCCACCACAAATTCCAATTGCTTACTGCCAAGATAAGCTAGGTTAAGTTGGGCAACGTCACTAAATAAACTAGCGGAATCGTATTCCGAACTGACAATATCCATTTTGCCCGCTTCAATTTTAGACAAGTCCAAAATGTCATTCACAATACCCAAAAGACCGCTGGCAGAGCTGTGTATCTTCGTAAATGCCTCATCCACATTCACTGGCAAAGATTTGTTGTGCATTTGTATCTCAGAAATACCCAAAATGGCTGTCAATGGTGTCCGCAATTCGTGGCTCATACGTGCTAGGAAGCGGCTTTTTGCCTGACTGTTTTCTTGTGCGATTGCAATTAGCTCTTGTTGTTCCATCATACTGCGAAGAACGGACATATCTTGGATATATGCGGCAATAACCTTCTTATCTCTAGACAGAAACCGTGCAAAAGTAATATGGGTAGGGATAAGGTTGTTATAGGCATCTGTCAGCTCCCAGTCGAAACTTTCAAAACCAGATTCTAAAGCAGAGATAAACACCTTTTCCAAAGTGCCATAGCCACGTGCCGCAAAAACCTCATGGCTTCTTAGCAAGGTTTCTTCCTTGTCTACGAATTTCAGCAACTCAATGGCGGCAGAATTACAATCAATTATCCCAAAATCTTCGTCTATGAGAAAACAAGCGGATGGACTGCCGTTAAGCATTATGTGGCTACGCTCCTCCGCAAGTCTAATGGCGGTTAGGCTTTCATTTACCGTATCTAACAGCTTGTTTACAGCCAAAACCATTTCAAGGGAGCTTCCTTGGAAATAATTAGCATCAATGCGTATTTCATTGTCCCCTTCCTCGTGTTGGGTAATAACATGGTTGATTTGCTTCACCACATTAGACAACATCTCCATAACACTCTTAAAGAGACGGGATATTTCGTCTGTGTCTTCCATTTCGGAAATACGGTCAAAATCACCATATACCACGGCTTCCACATCTTCTTGTATGTTTTTCATCTTTGTGGTAAAACGGTGTATAACAAACCAAGCCATTCCAACAGCAATGACAGTTGCAACTATCAAAGATGTGATGGCTATGTTATGGGTAAGTGCTGTATAATGGCGTATGCTTTCCGTGACAATTTCCTGGTTTAGCTCACGTAGCCTGTGAAGCACTCCAAGTATAATGATAGCGTATCCATCATAACTAATGTCATAGTCATGGACAAAACTTCTGTTTCCATCTATGAAAAAGTTGTTTTCAAAGTTGCTGTAAAGTGTCCTCACATAATTCATTATGGTGGACATAATGAAAACCCTTGTGTCGTACTCCAACTCAGGGAAAATGGGGTCGTTGGCAACAGATGCTTTATAGGATTCTGCAAGGGCATTAAGGTTAATGTAAGTTTGTGTTAACCGTTGTTCGTAACTGCTCCACAACCCGCTGTCAGCGGTTTCTATCCATGTTGGATTCAAAAAGGACTCTGTTAAGACCAATTGCATCTCCGTAAGCTCTCGATGAAACTCCAATAAAACTTCAGAACGGCGCATGGTAAATTCTAGGTTGTGGTTATGGAGATTGCGTATGTTGTTGTTAAGAAATGTGTTTGCTAAAATTTGACCGCCAAAAACCACAATTATTGCGGTAAAAGCAATATACAAACTGGTTTTTATATTGGCATTTCTGATTTTTGTTACAAAAATGGGTGTTACCTTTTCTTTGCGGTCAATGCCACGACGCACCTTTATAACCGTGCCAATGGTACCTACCAAAAGCAAAAATGTGGTGGAGGACAAAACCAAATTATGGGCGTAAACATAATTTGCTCTGACAACTTCAAAAGCTTCCGATGTGCGGTTTCTAACAGCATACCTCAGCTCGTCACAAAGTGGGTTGATGGGAGAACCAAAACTTGCGAAAGTTTCTCCGAAAACCTGTTCAATGGCAACATTTCTGTCCAATCCCTCAATACGCTCTTGCATTACCCTTGTTTCAAGGTGACGCAGGGTGGTTACACGGTTTACCAAATCAACCATGGCGTTTGTTTCTTGTGGCGGGGCTTGTAAAAGTATAAATGTGTCCAGAGATTGTCCGAACAAACCCCTCTCCATTTCCAATTGATAGGTTTGGAACTGCACCATGTCGAAAGTGATGGCAAAAGCACGGGACATCCTTGTAAGGGTTTCCGTCCCCCGTTCTAAATCATAAACAGCAGAAATAAGCGCATGCTGTTCTTTACGTATATCCTGCATTTCCACGGAAAATTCAATGGCACGTGTAAGGAAAACCAAATTTGCAACAGACACCACCACGAAAAAACATACACCAATCCTAACCCATTTTGGAGAACCTACGCTAAACAAAATCATAGCTCCCATAACACCCACCATTATGAGGGTGATGGCAAAAACCATGCTAAGTAACATGAAAGTGTCAGATGTTCCTTCGGCAATCTCCAACTCAACACTTGTGCGGTCATAAATCAAACTTAAAAGCTCTTCAACTTTAGGTCCAAGGGGTAAGCTGATATAGGAGAACTCTGGGCTGTGAGCTAGGTTGATGGCATCTTCAAAATAACCCGCATGACGTAGGCGAAAAACCTCCTCAGAAATTTCATTTAGCAGACCCCTACGCCTTGCAAATTCTTCTAGTAAATCAATTTCCTGCTGGGGTGCGTTGTGGTAAAGGAAGGTTGTAATTGATTGCTGAACCCAATCTCTCTCAATCAAAGTTCTGTAGTTGGCATAATGTAACGAATAATGAGAATCTGGCTGGGGTGTCCCTCCTGTGACAGAAACAAAACGCACTAATCTGACCTTGGCATCAGATGCCGTGTTAAGTTCGTACAAAGCCGCGGAAAGGGCGTGGCGCTCTTCCGTAATCCTTCCAGCATCTTCCGAGGCACGGGAAGCCAAGGCAAAAGCAACTGACGTAAATGCTGCCAAAAGTGCAAAAGCCAAAGTCATATACTTGGTTGTCTTTGATATATTCACGGTGTCCCCCTAGGTTTTCGTCATCAGTACATACAATATTAACTATACATAACTTATTTGCAAAAGTCAACCCCCAAAAGTTTCATGTCACACCAATTGGTTGCAATTGTAACTTGACGTAATTTGAAATTTGTGTTATTATTGCCTGGGTTGTGAAAACTACATATCTTAAAATTTAAGGAGAACTTATTATGAAAAGGTTTTTTAAGAAGGTGGCAGCGGTCGGTTTGGCTGCCGTAATGACAGTTACAGGAGGGGTTATGGCATTTGCTGCCCCTGGTCAAATGGGTTTGCGTTGGCTGGCCGAAAGTGCTGGTGCTTATGTGGACTGGGTTGATGGCAGTGTTACAGTGGATTTTAATGGCGACCATTGGGTGTTTACACCCGACCAGCCCGATGCACAGCGAAATGGTGTGGACATTGCCTTGTCCAATCCTATTGTGATTGATGATGGGCGTTCCGTTATAACTTTTGAAGATGCGGCGTTTTTGTTTGCTGATGCAGGCGAATTTCCGCAAACCGTTGCTACTGCCGTGTTTACGGCTTTGCAATCCATGGAAGCCCTTGGGGTTGTTGGGCTTACCATGGCAATTGTGGATGCACAAACAGGTTTTACGTGGGCGCAGGGCTTTGGTTATGCCGACAGCGTAAATGGCGTTCGTGTTGATGCGGACACATTGTTCCAAGTTGCCTCTACTGGTAAGGTTTTTACTGCCATTGCCATTATGCAGTTGGTAGAGCAGGGTCTTATCGACCTTGATGCCCCCATAATCAATTACATACCAGAATTTAGTATGCTTCCAAGCCCTATTCTTGGCGGTGACAGTGACGAAGTGACGGTACGTATGCTTCTAAACAACACATCTGGCATTACGGGTAACAATATGCGTGGCATAGTTACAAACATGGGCGGTCATTACCAAGGTCAAACCAATGACTTGTTGGACTGGCTTGCCACTAGAGAGCTTTCTTTCCCGCCTGGCATGGCTTGGGAATATTCCAACAACGGTTGGACATTGCTTGGTATTTTGGCAACACGCATCCTTGGCTTTGATAATTATTTTGAAGGTTTTGTCCAGTTAATGGAAGAAAATGTACTTGCACCTTTGGGTATGGAGCGTTCCAGTGTGTATCGTACTGCTGGTTTGCCAAACATCGCCATGCCATATGGGGTGGACGGCACGCAAGAAGCTGTGATTTTTGCTAATTCCCTTGCGGCGGGCAGTATGCTTTCCAATGCTAATGAAATGGCGTTGTTTATGCACGCTTTGCTGGGTGATGGAGGTGGTATTATTTCACCAGCAACCCTAGCTTATATGAAGCAAATCCACACGGGTGACCTTTTGCCTGCGGATACTATGGCACAAGGGCTTGGCTTCCTTCATTTACCAACCGCAACGGGCTTGCCAACTACTGGACATGGCGGAACTTTAATCCAGTACCACACTGAAATGATTTTTGACTTGGACAGCGGAATTGGCGTGTTTGTTTCCACTAATACTGTGATGGGTATGCACGTGGCAAGCCCTGTTGCTGGCACGGTGTTGGAGATGGCTTTGGTTGAGAAAAACGGTTATGTTGCCCAGCAAGCCCAACCAGAAACAGACCCATATTTAACGCATATAGAGTTGACAGAAGCACAACTTGCAGAGTTTATTAAGGAATTTGGCGGTTTATACTTCTTCGGGCAAGCTGGCATTTGGAGTTTGGAGCTTATGGACGGCATGGCTGTGTTTGCCCAAGGACACACAATTTTGCCCCTAACCCCCATGTCTGACGGTAGTTTTGATGCTGTTTCGGGTAGATACACTTTCCAGATGGTTGATGGTATGGCTATATCAATCCTATCAGTGGGTGGCACGGAAATTCCAGCGGTTAGAATTGATGACATCGAAGTCCTTGCCGCCCCTGCTGGATTTGAGCAATGGGTAGGCATATATGACTTCACCCCACAAATCGAAGGGGACACCGCTGTAATAGAGCGAGTAATAATCAGCCTTAACGAGCATGGTATGGCAATGATTACAATAATGCAAGCGGGTGTTGTAATGCCTGTACCCCTCGGCTATTATGAAGGTCGTTGGTTTTTAAGAGCAGACCCCCTCACATTCTCCGTCGAAAATGGCGTGGCAGAACTTGATTTAATGGGTGGCAGGTTCGTCCGTCAGTAAACGCAAAACGCCACTTACCCCAACTATGCGGGGGTGGCGTTTTTTCTTGGATAAATTATAATAACCATATTAATCTGGTCGTCAAAACCGTGTATTACCAAGAAGCATTTGCGAAGCTTTCATAAACCTCCTGCGGTAGAAGTGGCTCCGCAAGCATATCTTGGGTTTCGGGCGTAATTTTGCCCTCAGCAAACTCTTTGCCTGCTTTGCGTACATTGTCTAAAAATGGTGTTACCAACTCTCTCAGCCCCTCATCAACTTTAGCAACTTTGAAAAGCTCGCCTTGCCCTACAAAAATAGTTTGGAAATCCATACCGCCACGGTTAAACATTGCCATTACAGCATCATAGTTACCCCTGTGCGTCCAAAAACCACAAGTGGAAATCATCATATGCTTTTTCTTGCTCATATCATAACGCAATGGGTGTTGACCACTTTCGGTGTCTGCCATCATTTCTGGCAAGCTTAATGGCAACATACGGTCCATAAAGACCTTTAATTGACCTGGCATAATTGAAGAATATAGCGGGAAAGACCAAATTAGCACATCTGCCGCAATAATCTTTGGCAAAATACCCTCCATGTCATCCTTGAAAACGCAAACGCCTGGCGTTGTTGTCCAACAGGTAAAACATCCAACACAACCTTTGATGTCTAATTTTGGCACAGGAACAAATTCTGTACTTTCTGCCCAGCCAGCACCTTCCAAAAATGCCTTTGTCAATACCATGGTGTTGCTCTGCTCGCCTCTTGGTGAACCGTCGATTACTAAAATTTTCATTATGTACTACCTCCAAGTTTGATTTTTGTTTTTAATCTAAAGTAAGTATATCATCAGAATTTAGACCCCACCAGTGACAAATGTCACTGTTTTTTGTTTTTTAATAATAAAACACTTGACAGATGTGTTTTACAAGTGTAAAATTAAAGCAGAGGGAGTGATAAATATGAATGAAAACTTGAGATTGCCCGATGCAGAGCTATTTATAATGAAAATTATTTGGCGGCAAGAGGGCGGGGTAACATCCGCACAAATCATGGAGGAGATTGGCGATGACAGAAAGTGGGCTGTTACAACGGTGCTTAACTTTTTGTCAAGGCTGGTTGACAGAGAGTTTTTAAGTGTGTTAAAAAATGGAAAAATCAATGTTTATACCGCCATTGTGGATGAGGATAAGTATTTGGCAAGGGAAAGCCAGTCGTTTTTGAAGCGGTTGCATGGCGGGTCTTTTACTGGTTTGGTGGCTTCGTTATATGACGGTGATGCCATTTCTGACGACGATTTGGCAGAATTGCGAGCCTTTATAGACGAAAAGGCGGGTGAGGGCAGATGACCCTGTTTTTCAACATCCTATCTGTAACACTTGTTACAACGCCCATCATTTTGATTATTTTAGGGCTGACACCCTTCATGGGACGTGTTTTTGCCCCCAACGGCAGGCATTTTTTGTGGCTAGTGCTGTCCGCTGTGTTGTTGACCCCGTTTCTGGTTTTTTTGCCAGCCCCTGCTGTGGAAATTTCTGTACCTATGGAGCAGGTGCAACTGCAAATCGTTCATCTTACCCAACCTGTTGGCAATGCTGAAGTTCCGCTTACATTAGGGCTGGCGGACATACTGTTTTTCATATGGCTAGGCGGTATGGTTGGCACTGCAACCATTTATGTTGCACGGTATGTGGGTATGTGGCGGTTTATGCGTCATTATAGCAAGCCAGAAAGCAACCTAGATGTGTTGGCAGCTTTGGAATCCGAGAAAAGCAAGTTAGGGCTAAGGAAAAAAGTAAAAATTCTACGTTGCAAAGGCATTGCAAGTCCAATGTTTACGGGTCTTTTACGCCCATCCATAATTTTACCAGCAAACACGAGCTACTCTCCATTGGAATTGTCATTTGTGCTTAGGCATGAGCTAACCCACCACAAAAGGCGGGACATTTGGACTAAACTACTATTACAAACAATCAAATCCATTTACTGGTTTAACCCTGCCGTGTATTTAATGGCAAAGCAGTCAGACCAAGACATGGAGATGATTTGCGATGCCCAAACCACGGGCAAAATGTCTGTGGAGGAGAAAAAGCAATACAGTCAGCTTATTTTAAGCCTTGCCAAAGGTGCTGCTTCTAAAATACATCCATTGGCAACATCTATGGCAAGCTCCAATACAAAAATGCTAAAAAGACGTTTTTGCAATATTTTAAGTGGTGCGAAAAAGAGGGGCAGGCTACTATTCTCCGTCATCGCCATTGGGTCAGCGTCAGGCGTTGCTTTGGTTGGTTTCACCTTTGCCGTGCCTATTTTTGAACAAGCCCAAACACGAACCCCCAGAAACATAGCACATTTCATCGCACCAAGTGGATATACATGGCAAAACCTCCACAGCATATTAGACGAGCATATTGTACAAATAACCGTGCATGATGACAATATAATCCAGCGTGAATTTGCTCTGGCAGAGCCTGTCCATAGCATAAACATTGACTTTGTGTCACAGGTTTATGTGGTTTCGGCTGACAGGGATTTCGTAAGCATTGTCAGCGAAGCCACATTGTTTGACATGATGGACATTTTTGTTGTTGACGGCGTGCTTACCATAACTCCGACAGATACAAACATCATTGCCAGCAGGCATTTTAGGGATTTTACAAGGATTTACGTGGGGGTTAGCACCCAACCCACAGATGTGGGAGTGGGCTTGCTAAACGCCAGAAACGCAGCAAGCACCCCCTATGAGGATATGCGAATTTTAACCCACAGGCTAAACCCTGTAAATGTGCAAATTGATGCCTGTGTTGCCAAACTTTATGTTAATGGGGTGTCAGATGTTAGTTTTTCTGGCGAAGGTGAACAACTTATCCTAAACAGTGCAACAAGGTTTGGTATGGTGGATATGGGAGATTTGCCCGTAAGCAGAGCAGACCTAAATTTAACAAATGGCAATAATGCCGTCATTGTTAATGCGTCAGACTATCTAAATATAATATCATATTCCCCTGCTACAATTGAGACTAGCATAAATACAGTGGGTTATATTGGCAACCCTGTAATTAGCGAACAAATTATTTTTGGACGCTTAGACATAATGAGGATGGGAGGAATAAAAGAGTGAAAAAGCGAAACGTAGCATTAAAATCCATGTTGCGACAACCTATGCGTACTTTGCTTTTAGTGCTTTTAATTGCTCTTGGGGCTTTTGCCTTTGTGCTTCGCACCGTAGAATACATGGTGGTGCGGGAGCAATTGTTGGAAATCGGTGACACATATCACACAGTGGGCTTTATTCAGCATCCAGACGGGGGACATGGGAACATATCCCGTGTTGTGGACGAGCTTTGGGATAGTGGCTTTTTGGCAACCGAGGACAGGCGACTGGTTTTTGAAGCCACCATGCAAAACCACAACAATGCCGACATGGTTGGGATGTTGCAGGGTTTGCCAGATGAAAACCAAGCCCGCCTTTCCGATGCCTATTTTTACGGTACTGTTGTAGAGATTTTTGAGCCAACACAACCTACGGAAATGCGCTGGGTCTCTGTACGTGTTGGAGATATTTATGTAAGTTATGAAGAACATGTACGGGCGGGGCAATTGGCTTGGATTGGTTTTAACCCCAATATCTATGGATGGGAGACTTTTGAGCCTTTACTGTATGGGGTTGGGGACAGCTTCTTCTTCCGTGCAAGATACCATATGGTATTCACAATGGACGGTGCATCCGTAACACCTCAAATCGGTAACAGCGGAAACCTTCTGCATCTGATGCCCCTTGATGGCGAGTCGGGTTTGTGGTTTTTGCCTGTGGACGGCATAAGTTACGGCAATGCAGATTTTACCATGCCAGAGCTTGCACATTTGCCCAGCCATTTTGAATTTTTGAGACACCATTACAGAGCGTTGCAGGTTTTCGGCACAAGGGATTTGACTGTTATGCCAGAATTTTCAGGCACATCACCAAATGTTCGCCCTGTTGCGGGTCGCCCTGTGGATTTTAACGACTATATAGAGCAAAACCACGTGGCTTACATTGATGTGCGTTTTGCACGCATACGTGGTATTGGTGTGGGCGACACCTTGGAAGTCGCATTTCACCGCCATCAGTTTGTGGACGGCAGGATTGCTGGGGTTGATAGCCCAATTGTCCGTTCCCTACCCTGTGACGACCCCTTTATAATGGAATTAGAAGTAATTGGAACTTTTTCCTATTTTCACGGACCTTTCGGCAACTTTACTAGCACATTTATATATGTTCCAGCGTCAATCATTCCAGAAGGGTTGTATCTGTCACCTCCAATCCGTGACATTGGCTTTGCATACCAGCCAAACTACATAGCATCAAGCTGGCACAGCTTCACCATAAACGACCCAACCAGGGAACAAGAGTTTTTGCTATGGGCATGGGAAAACAATGTGCTTTCGGATTATAATTTAGTAATAATTGGCGATGGCAGCGATGCCCTTAACTTCTGGGCGGCTGCCGACCCTGTACTTTTAACAATTTTGTTTAATGCCATTGTGTTTTGGGCTGTGGTACTTTTGGTGCTTAGCCTTGTGTCTTTCATCTTTGTCCGTCAAAGGCAGAGAGATTTTGCCATTTACCGTGGCATCGGCATGGGAAAAGCAACGGTTTTGTGGCACACGGTCAAGACTTTGCTGTTCTTCGGTGTACCCGCCGCTGTGGCTGGTGCTTTTGGCGGTTGGCATGTGGCAAGCCTAACCGCAGCCACAGCCCTCGAACCTTTCGCATCTTTCTTAATGGAAGAAGTGTTTTTGCACCCCATTCTGCGTCCTCCACCGCCACAAGTTATCGAGTTTGATTTGGGCGTTGGCATCTATTGGCTTGTCATAATGATTGTTGTAGTTTTGTTGGTATTGCTGGTTATGGTGACGGCAATCGCCCTTCGTGTGCTTAACGCCCCAGTACTTGTCCTTTTGCAAGGCGGAAGCGTAAAGTCTGCCCGACAAAGCCGTAAGGGCAACAAGAAAACCTCACCCGTCGTCAACGATGCACCAATTACCACGGCTTTCAAGGAATTTACTATACCAGACACCCCTGCGCCAACATCTGCTGGGCAGAAACTGCCCGCCGCCCTCGGTTGGATTGGACGGCATATGCGTCGCTCCCTAGCGAAATCCTTGCTGGGGCTGATGGTCGCTTTGTTCTTCATCATTTCCTTGGGTTGGTTACAAGAAGCAATCATCCGTAACGAAACCCAAATCGACATCATAAACGAAACAACGGTTGTAAGCGGGCGTATCGGTACAAACCTACCAGGAGCAGAAACCAGCCCATCAGTCACAAACCTGTTTTCCCCAGGTTTTATGGGGGATATTATACACCCCAACACAATCGCATGGGTTCACTGGATAAACAATGAGTTTTTTGAGAATTACGGAGAAGTGCTATTCAGTGAGCTTTATCTAGAATCGGCATTTTTACGGTCATTTTTCGTATCGAACCCTGATGGCGGGGATATGCCAGAAGATTGGCAGGAAATTTCAGGATTTGACATATCCCTTGGCATTGGTGCAAATGCCCGAAACTTTAACAGGTTACGTGCTTTTAACAACATTGACTTCTTTATAGGAGAAAACACTACTCACCAAGGTGCATTGGAAATCGAATTCATCGAGGGCTTTAGCAAAGAGGATTTTAACAATTTCCAAGTTGGCGACCGTATCCCTGTTATTGCCTCACAACAAGCCATGGAAGCCCCCCGTGGGCTAGAACTGGGAGATTACATAAGCATCGGATATTTTGTCCTTACCGTGTCCACGCTAAATGACGTGCAAGCCCAAGTTATCGGTACCCACAACGGACATGTTCTGCGGGACTATATTGTAGACACATCCTTCATACCCCTTGCGGCTTTGGAAGATATGTTGGGCAATATGATGGGTTACAGCATGGTTGCATTTGACATAAACACTGTACACAACTCGAATATCGAGTATGTGCGGGAAGGGCTTGCGGGCATTGCAGGGCAAAGGGGCATCAGCGGTAGCATCCTTGTCAATGTGTTTTTGCAACTGTTTTTGCTGGATGAAGGGCTTCGTAATGTTACTGCGGCTGTGGGGCAAACCATTTTGTTATTGGAGCTTATGTACCCAATAGCTCTGGTAATTGCTGGGGCTATCGCCCTTGGTCTGTCCATGTTATTGATGTTGCAAGCCGCCAAAAACGCAGCCATTATGCGTATTCTGGGTGGCGGAAAAGCTAGGTCTAGAAGTATGCTTGCCACGGAATTGCTCACCGTGTGCATAGCTGGACTGATACTAGGTGCAATTTGGCTGTTGCTGGCTGGCTGGGGCTTTGGCATTGTGGACATTCTAACAATTTCGGCGGTCTATTTCGGAGGGGCATTGCTAGGGGCAACCATCGGAGCAATCGCCATAACCAAAAAATCACCTTTAGAACTGTTGCAAGTCAAAGAGTAATACAGAGGAGGTATGGACGAAATGAAACGAGCAAGAAATGTTGCCTTAAAATCCATGTTGAGACAACCAGCCCGCACGTTGCTGTTGATGGTTTTGGTTGCGTTATCTGCCTTTGCTTTTGTATTGCGTACTGTGGAATACATTGCCGTTCGGTCACATATCACGGAAATTGGTGACGATTTTCATACTGTTGGTTTTGTTCAACATCCAGAAGGCGGACATGGTGACGTTTCTCATGTGGCAGACATTCTGCTGGAAAGTGGTTTCTTGGAAACCGAGAGTAGGCATATAGCTCTTGAGGGTATTTTAGATGATTTTACAGTTATCGAATACTTAGGTATGATACGCAGCTTGCCCGACAACCTTCAACCACGCATTACTGACGCCTACTTTTACGGGGTCGTATACGAAACCATTTGGTCACGAGGGGTATATTGGTTGGTTATGCGGGTAGAGCAAGTGTATTCAGGAATGCCTCAGCACGTGATGGAAGGGCAACTTATGTTTATGGAGTTTGATGCGGGTCTGATAGGTGCGGAAAACGCCCAAGCACTGCAGTCTGGCGAAAGGTTTTTGTTTCGTGGACGATATATTATGCGAATTTGGAGAGAAGGTACACCAGATTCGGTAATAGTGACACCCTTAGTGGGACGCCCCCAAGAATTTATTATCAGTCCTTCATTTATGATAGGTTCGTGGGAGCAGGAAATACGCTCCATAGACCCATTGGTGATGATGCCCATTAATGAAGAAGAAGGGATTTGGTTTGTGCCAGCAAATGATGCCCATAGTCTGGACTTGGAAAGCACATCAGGTCTGGAGCATTTACCTGACCGAATTGCCTTTCTTAACAACCATCACAGGTCAATGCAGGTTACTTTTGTAAGCAACCCTGCAATCTCGGCAGACTTTGCAGGCGAACCCGCACGTTTACGTCTTGTTCAGGGGCGACCCCTTAATTACGAAGATTATGTAGAAGGGCGAAAAGTGGCGTATATAGAGCGACGCTTTGCCAACTATTATGGTTTGTCTGTCGGAAGCACTTTAACCATGTATTTCCACGAGGAACAGTATTTAAGTGGGTCAATTGTACCTATTGGCATACCTGTTATCGGTTCTACTATAGACAGCAATCGCCATGCCGTAGAATTTGAAGTTGTTGGAACTTTTAGTTATTGGGGCAGACCCAACTCAAACCTTGGTCCCGCTGGAAGATTTCCAGCCCACTTTGTTTTTGCCCCTGCCTCTGTCATTCCTTCAGGTGTCGACCTTTCCCAGCCAGAGTATTTGGCGGAAGCGTGGTACAGTTTTACCTTGGCAGACCCCACACAAATCCAAGAATTTCTACTTTGGGTGCATGAACAACCCGAATTATACGATTACAATATAGTGATACTGGGCAATAACGCTGACAATTTAAGTTTTTTAATGACGGCTCAAACTGTTCTTTTGGTAAACTTATTTAACGCTATAGTATTTTGGGCTGTGGTGCTGGTTGTGCTTGGATTGGTTGGTTTTGTGTTCGTTCATCAGAGGAAAAGAGACTTCGCCATTTACCGTGCAATTGGCATAAGCAAAGCGACCATCTCGTGGCACACTGTAAAATCTTTGTTGTTTTTCGCCGTACCAGCGGCGGTTGCTGGTGGCATTGGGGGTTGGTTTCTAGCAAGAAGGGTGGTTGCTACGGCACTTGAACCCTTCGCCACTTTCTTAATGGATGATGTGATTGTGCATCCATTACTGCGCCCGCCACCACCCCAGATTATTGAGTTTGATATAGGCTTAGGTATATACTGGCTTGCGGGCTTGACCGTTGTGATAATCGTGGCTTTGTTGATTATTGTGACGGCGATAACTGGGCGAATGTTATCCACACCTGCCTTGGTCGCCTTACAGGGAGGGAGTGCTAAGGTCGCTAAAAGCTTCGGTCTTAAAAAGCAGAGCAAAATACCCGACAACGCCCCAATCACAACGGCATTTAAGGAATTTGTTATGCCTCAAGAACCGCTACCCACAGCTACTTTAGCAAGCTTGAGAGGGTCAGCGGACTGGATTTTCAGGCACATTAGACGTAATGTAGTAAAATCCGCCCTTGGTCTGGCTGTGGCTTTTATGTTCATCATCGTCATCGGCTGGTTGCAAGAAGCTGGGGTACGTAACCAAAACGAAATTGACAGGTTGAACGACACCACCATTGTGACGGGTAGCATAGGGCCCAACGAGCCAGGTCAAATAATGGCGGGTGCTACGCAAAATTCCATCCGCCTGCGAACCGTGGAGATGTTGGCAGAACACGAGCATCTTTTAAGCCACATCTACACAGAAACCGACTTTACACGTGCTTTCTTTGTACACAGCCCCAGCGGGGAAGCTATGCCAGAAAACTGGGAGGAGCTGTCGGGAATAGACACAACCTTAGGCATCAGGGGCAACCTTGATAGGCTGGAAGTGTTACGTGGCTTCAACCGCTTCGAGGACTTTATTGAAAGGAATACTGACTTTTGGGGCAACGCCATACAATTTGATTTTGGTGCTGAATTTAGCGAGACGGACTTTCTAGGCTATCAATCAGGCGGCAGAATACCTGTCATTTTACCACAAGGCACTTTAGAAGCAAGTGGGCTGGCAATAGGTGATTATGTAAATATCGGCTTCTTTACACTTAATATTTTGAGCCTTGAAACCGCCCTTGGTCAGGTAATAGGCACACATAACGGTCATATACTGCCGGATGCTAACTCTAGTGCTATCCTAATGCCCGTGGCATCCTTAGAATATGTCCTCGGGGGTTTCATTTCCTATTCGGTTCTGACTTTTAACGTAGACACTGCCCACAACCCTCAAATTAGTCAGGTTCGGGAGACCCTCGAAGTGATACCAGCCAGCTTTGGTGGACTTAACAACCTCACCATGCAACTATTTCTTGGGGACGAGGATTTGCGAAACACAACAACGGCAGTGGGACAAACAATATTGCTTCTAGATTTAATGTACCCTGTGGCACTGGCAATATCGGCAACAATCGCAATAGGTCTGTCCATGCTGTTGATGTTGCAGTCATCCAAAAATGCAGCCACTATGCGGGTGATGGGTGATGACAAGGCGAAGGCTAGGGGCGTTCTGATGATGGAGCTGGTTTTCGTATGCGTGGCTGGCTTGATGGTTGGTTTTTTGGGTTTGTTGCTTTTAGGTTGGGGCTTTGGAATTTCAGAAATCCTAGCTGTTGCAGGGGTTTATCTTGGTGGTGCATTAATCGGGGCGATTATCGGCTCAATCACCATCACCAAAAAGCCACCTTTGGAATTATTACAGGTTAAAGAATAGGAGGAAAATAATATGCTAAATCTTGAAAATATTTGTTATCGTTATAAAAATGGAGACCGTGACGTGCTTAAAAATGTTAATGTCAATTTCGTAGAAGGGCAACTCCATTCCATTGTTGGGCCATCTGGCAGTGGTAAGACAACCCTTTTGTCCATTATGGCAGGGCTTGACAAACCCACCAGCGGGCGTGTCCTAATCGAAGGGGACGACCTTTCTAAAATGAACCTAGACCTTTACCGCAGAAAGCGTATATCCATGATTTTCCAAGCTTTTCACCTGTTTCCTTTGCTTACGGCACAGGAGAACACCTGCTATCCCATGGAAGCCAACGGTGTTGTTCGCTCGTTTGCCAAAAACCGTGCCAAAGAGCTTTTGGAAAGCGTTGGCATTGGTGAAGAAAAACACAGGCGTTATCCTTCCAACCTGTCGGGGGGAGAGCAACAACGTGTGGCGATTGCCCGTGCTTTGTCCACAGGGGCAAGGGTTATCTTAGCAGACGAACCCACGGGCAATCTAGATGTGGCTAATGGTGATGCGGTAATTGCCATCTTAAAACAACTTGCCCATGAGCAAGGATACTGTGTAATTGTTGTTACCCACAATATGGAAATTGCAGAAGCGTCCGACTCCGTTTTCCGAATGTCTGACGGAGTTTTAACGGCAGGATAAAACTTAAACAACATAAAAATACCGCCAAAGACAACTATTGGCGGTATTTTTATGTTGTTTTCTAAGCTTGTGTTGCTTTTTTTCCAAAAACACGTAAGACAAGCATTATGCCTATTGCTAGTGTGGCAAATATCGCCGCTGTGATAAAGGCGGGGGACAGCAAACCAATGTCATCATAATATTGAGAAATGTTGGCGAAATGCCCAGCCACTTGAGAGGCAATAATGGCACCAACACCAAAACCAATAAGTACAAACCCATAATTCTCACCCATATACTTACTGCCGAATAGGTCAGAAGTCAAGGCAGGGAAGTTGCTCAAAATACCACCAAAGCTAAACCCGATTAGGGCGATAACGACGATTATCAAAATCCCTTCCGCTACATTTACCATAAGCGACATTCCGCCAGAAAGCACCAGCAAAATTATCAACGTGGTAGTGCGTCCCAATTTGTCAGACATTGCACCCCAAAACAAGCGACCGATGGAGTTAAAGAGGGCAATCGCAATAACGCCAATAGTCGCAACTGTCTCACCTAAATCGTGAGCCATTGCAATGGGGCGGGCAAAACCAATCATCATCAATCCACCGATAACGGAGAAGATAAACGCAGCCGCCAACAAGTAGAATTGAGGGGTTTTTATCATTTCCTTGCTGGTAAAGTTGCGAGCCGTTCCCGCCGCTTTGGGGTTTGCAGCAACTTTGTCAGCCATATGCCCTTCTGGTGGTTCTTTGGTGAAAATGCTACCCACAGTACAAACCACGAAAAACACGCCAGCCAGCACCCGCAAGGTCATCATTTCGCCGCCAACTTGGTGTAATGTGCCAACACCACCGAAAGCTTCAATCATCCATTCGATAAGTGGGGTAAAAATTACACCACCAAAACCAAGGGCAGCAACGATAACCCCTGTTATCATGCCCTTTTTATGGGGATACCACTTTTGGGCGCAAGCAATTGTTGTGCTGTATGTAAAACCCATACCAAGACCGCCTAAAAGCCCGTATGAAAGCCACAAAAGCCACCCAAATTCGGGCTGTACAAACGAGGCGATAAGTGTCCCTGTACTCAAAATTAGACCGCCCGTAAAAATTACACGACGAAGACCAAATTTTACGGTCAGCTTGCCTGCAATTAATCCACCAATGCCAAAAAGTGCCAAAACAATGGAGAAAACCATTGCCGCATGGGCATTGTTGCCGTCGAAAATTGCATTGGCGATACCTGTTTGGAAAACCGACCAAATGTAAATTATACCCAGCGTCAACTGTATTGCCACTGACGCAATTACTGCAAAAAGCCCTTGCCTTGCTCCCATTTTTAACCTCCGAAAAATCCTTTGTAATTTCACACCAACATATCTTACCACGCCCAAACATATTTGTCAAACTTAATTACTTTTTAACAAAAAGCAATTTAGCACCACGCAAGATGATGGCAACGACCACGAAAATACCTAGAAAACCAAATGCGGTGTAGCCATAAGACACCATGGTGGAAAAACCAAGGTGGGCGGCAGTAACACCGAGGGCAGAAATTACAATTTTAATTTGCATCTTAGTAAATTTTGTACGGCTTGCCAGCCAGTTTGTTAAGGCGAAAGCATTGGTGGCGGCTGTGGTAAAAATCGCTAAAAATAAAAGCACTGTGTATCCATAAGCAATAACTGGCGAATAACTTTGTCCTAGTGCCAACATTGGCAATTCTGCATTTTGGACAATTGGTAAGTTTAGCAACAATGCCACCACAAAAATAACACCGATAATGGCTATTAGTCCACCACCCAAAAGCCCGCCCCATCGGGCAATTTTCCTATTGGTGACAATGGTTGGTATGGCAGATAGCACCGCCACGGCAGTCAACATATTGTAAGAAGCATAAGTCACGGCAGACAACCCCCAAAGACCAGTGTTTTGTGCGGTCTGCACTGTCGTTGTTGGCTCTGTAGCATTAATGATGGCATATATGCCTAAAAACAAAGCTCCCACCACCAAAATAGGGGTTATTATTGTGTTAATTTCTACAATACCACGCACATCGAACATCAAAATACCAAAAGACAAGGTGGCAAGAATAAATGCCCCCGCCGAAAACGGCAAATTAAGTGCTTGCTGCCCCAAAGCACCAGCACCTGCCAGCATTGCTGCAAAAATTACAAAAATGAACAGCCCCGTCACAACATCCAGCACCCCGCCCAATTTGCGACCAAAAACCACACGCATAAAACCCTTGTAGTCGGTGATTTTTTCATGTACACAAATTGACAGCACCGCCCAGCCACACAAAGCAATTACCAAGCCAGCCAACAAAATGCCCCAAATGCCCATCTGACCATATCGAAGAAAAAACGTTAAATGCTCCTGTCCAGAGGCAAACCCCGCACCAAAAATAAGCCCAGCAAACACGCAGGCTGTTTTTATGATTTTTGATAAACTTCTATCTGTTTTCATCACGCACTCTCCTTTGGAGAAATGTATGCTTGACACATTGCATTTAGGATAAATCTTGACGGCACAAAACAAGCTGTGGTATAATCCTATTGGTAAGGAGTGGTTTTGTGGGATTTGTAGCCATACTTTGGGCTATCAACACTTTGGCTTTTGTGGTTGCGGTGTTGAGGGGTGCAAAAAATGCACGTCAAAACATTTTTTCTTCACCACAGGATTTTAAGATGAAGTCATTTAACCGAATTGAAAAGGAAATTGATAATGACTTGGCGGAAAAAGTTGTGGGCGAGAACCGTGGGTTAAAAATAACCCTGTTTTTTATTGTGCTTGTTATCACGTCGGGATATTTGTTAGGGAGTGGTCTGGTAATTGCAAACCCTATTTTCTGGGGATTGTCTGTAGCAATCTTCCTTGTGGATATGTGGGGGCTTTTCAAGAATAGAGAGCGTATGCGTCAATTTTTGCGAGGAAATACACAGAGTGTAGCAATTGTGTTGTCAAGGGTAATCCAAATGTAGTAATACATGTGGTAGGCGTAGAAAATTTATATTTTGCACGAGGGGGAAATCTAATGAAAATAGTCATAATTACCAAAAATAAAAAAGATTTTTTAGACCTATTACTCTTAGCTGATCAAGAGTATATGATTGATAAATATTT
>WQZZ01000019.1 GCA_009780485.1 Defluviitaleaceae bacterium
AGAAAAACCAGCACGTAACGCCATTATATACAAAATACTAACCTTTGTCAAGCGTTTTTTACAATATAACCTGATATAATTTGGTTATGGGGTTTTGGCTTTGACTGTCTACAAAAATAGATTCTCCATTAGGGAGAATTGCAACTTCGGTACGGCGTAATTTACGGGATAAATGGGCTTCTGCGGTTTTTCTGGCCTCGTCCAGTTGCTTTTTGTTGCCTAGTTTAAGAAACTGGGGCATATTTGAGCCTTTTACCATGGAAAGCCAATCCCAAATCATGTGGTGTTTTAACTGGTCTGGGTCGATGTTTTGCAAGGTGACGAAATGGCTGTATAGCCTTTCAGCATAGTCTGCCAGTGCCATGCCGTCCTTTTCGACGGCTTCACCAAGCCCTCGATATAACTGGAAAGGCTGCAAACCCGACACTGACAGCACATATTTTAGTGTGGACAAAAAATGTCCTTTGTTATAAGTGTTTTGCAAAGCGTTTTCAGTTTTTCTAAGCACGTCAAGGTCAGTGGCGGACAGCCACGGGCTGTTTTTTATTTCATAAGGCGGAGATGGGTCAAAAATTATGGTTTTTTCTTGGTTACGAAGGACGGAACCGTGTAGCATTTTCAAAAAGCCCAGTTGTAACTTATTAGCACCAATTTCATAGGCTTGGTTAAAGCTGTCTTGAAAAATTTCTAATGTTTCGTGGGGCAATCCTGCGATTAGGTCTAGGTGGATGTGAATATTACCTGCCTTAATTAGCTTTCGGATGTTTTCCGTGGCTTTTTGCAGATTACTTTTACGCTTGCTGGCTTCCAAAGTTGGCTTGAAGAAGCTTTGCAAACCCGCTTCTATCTGGAAAAGTCCAGCAGGGGCAGTGGCAAGCAAGTCAATGGCAGATTGGTCAAACAAATCAGACGCAACCTCGAAGTGAAAGCGGTTATGGGTGTTTAGCGACATCATATATTCCAAAAGCTCACGGGTACGACACTTGTCGCAGTTAAAGGTGCGGTCTACAAATTTAATAACACGCACATCGGTCATGGCAAGCTTAGCGATTTGCGACTTGGCATCTTCTAGTGGCAAAAACTCCACCTTACTGTCGCCAGAAAGGCAGAAAGCACAGGAAAACGGACAACCCCTCGACGTTTCGATATAGGCGATTTTGTTTTTTAGGGCAGCTAAATATTCTGGTGTGAAGGGGTCAACGAAACAACCCACCCTTTCTGCTTCTTCATGGGGACGACCGTCAAGAAAGGCAGGAAAAGCAAATTCACCAGCACCTTTTAGCACATGGTCTGCACCATTTGCCATCCAATAGTCTGCGTTGTGGCTCGCTTCTGGACCACCTAACACAAAAACCGCCTGCGGAAGTGCTTGCCGTAAATCCTCTAAAATTTTGGGAAGCTTGCCAGCGTTCCAAATGTATGTGGAAATACCAACCACATCAGGCTTTTCCGCTGACACCTGCTCCACAATCTCATCATCTGTCTGGTTTATGTTACACTCCAAAACCACAACATCATGCGTTTTTTGGGAAAACTGCGCCACAGCTTCTTTTAACTGCCAGACCGCCAAATTAGAATGTATGTATTTAGAATTTATTGCCAGTAGAACAACTTTGCTCATCAATATCACTCAATCCTATTAGTAATTGTAAAAAACGGCTGACAATTTGCAGTCAGCCGTGTTATTTCATTTAACAGCAATCATCTAAACCAATTCTTGACAATGCGGGCAAAAATACTAGCTCTGCCGCTTGCGTTCTTTCTTCCAAACCTCTGAAAATAGCTTCTACTTTTCTGTCTTCAAGAGTTTGTGTTTCTGTGGCGGTAACCAAAATGTGCTTTGCACCCATCAACTCCTCGCCTTCATTTGGCAGTCTGCCCATTATATTGTCTGGGTCGGGTTCGACACGCAGAATAATATGATAGCCAAATTGACTTGGCACAAGGTCACTAATTTCGCCAATTTCTAATTGCAAGGTTGCTTCTTCAAATTCTGGCACCATTGTGCCACTAACAAAGGTGTAACCATTTGGATTGCTTGCCATGCCTGGGTCTTGTCCGTAAGTAACAATTAGAGAACCGAAATCTTCACCCGCCCTCGCTCTTTCCAGTAGTTCTGTAGCTAAGGTTGTAGCATTAACAGGTTCTTCTGGTAGATAATTGTTAAACCCAAAGTATTCAAAACGGTCGGGGTTGTCAATTAGATAGTCCACCATATGCTCAAGACGAATTTGAGAAAGATAAAGATGCAACAAATGGTCCATACCGTGTATGCGGTCATGTGACAGGGCGTGTTTTAATTCCTCTGGATTCATTTGTGTCAAAAGAAACTCGTGATACTCTTGTGTGCGCAGATAGTCCTCCTCGCCCAAGGTAATACCCATCTGGTTTGCTAAATCCTCAAAAATTTTGGTGAAAGCCGCAAATCGTACCGCTTCTTCCCTGACTGCGTCACCAAAGGTTCTTTCATCGTCAAATTGTCTTTCAAAGTCAAGGTCAAAGTCACCAAACATTTCAAAATAGTCCCAAGCCAAGAAGTCAAGGGCTTGGTTTATAAAAACACCTACTTCACCTTCATAGATATTTCTGCCATACACAGTGCCAACCACCACGCCACGCTCTGTCCACGGGTTAATTGGTTGCAAGAGCCTTTCTGCCACATCATTTTCGTTGTTGCCTGCAGTGCCAGCAACTCCAAATGTATAATTTGTATCATCATCCCCATTGGCTTCTGCACAGGCTGTAAAAAACGCAATACAACCAACCGTTGCAGCAGCCAAAATCATTTTAGTAAATTTTTTCATAGTTTGTACCTCCTTTTAATCTCACTAGCATATCACAAAAAACTACCAGTTGCAAGCCCAAGTTTAATTTGTTATAATGCGATAGGGAGTTGAATTGTTATGTTTGCGAGAAATACTGGCTTTTTGCCTACCACTGTGTTTTCTGATGAAACAAAGAATTTTTTAAGCAATCCCAGTCCTGCCACTGGCGAGGTTGTGGTTGTTACTTTGCGTTGCGGACAAAATGGCGTGGACACGGTACAATTAGTTGCGGGCGACGAAATTTATCCAATGACCAAGGCATACACCCGTGGCGTTTTTGACTTTTACCAAACACAACTTACGATGGATAAGTTTGTCCAATATTATTTTATAATTTACAGCGGGGTTGATAAGTATTTTTATAACCGTGCGGGCTGTAAAGGTTATTTTAATGCTGAACATAATTTTACCATTGCACCTGATTTTTATGTGCCAGACTGGGCAAAGGGTGCTGTTATGTACCAAATTTTTATTGATAGATTTTGCAACGGAGACCCCGCAAATGATGTTACAAACGAACAGTATGTTTATTTGGGCAGACCTACAAAACAAATGAAGTGGGACGACTCAGTGGAAGCTGTTGACATTTGTAATTTTTATGGCGGGGACTTGGCTGGTATTGCCCAAAAAATCAACTACCTTGCGGAATTGGGCGTGGAAGCTCTGTATCTAACCCCTTTGTTTGCGTCCCCAAGTAACCATAAATACGACATTTCTGATTACGAAAATGTTGACCCTTGTTTTGGTGATAACCAACTACTAGCTGACCTCATAGCCCTTGCCCACAACCACGGCATTAAAGTTATTTTGGATGGGGTTTTTAATCATTGTGGGCATTTGCATCGCTGGCTGGATAAGGATGGGGAACACGCCGACCATTTTTTGTGGAATGGGGACAAATATCAAGCATGGTGGGGGCATGACAACCATCCTAAGTTAAATTTTGAAGGTAGTCCCACCCTTTACGAGTATATGCTGAAAATTGGGGAAAAGTGGGTGTCGCCCCCATACAATGCCGATGGGTGGCGGTTGGATGTTGCCGCAGATTTAGGTCAAAGTCGTGAATTTAACCTACAATTTTGGAAGGATTTTCGTCGCCGTGTCCGTACCGCAAACCCAAAAGCTTTGATTTTGGCAGAGCATTACGGCGACCCACGTTACTGGCTTGCTGGTGACGCTTGGGATACAGTAATGAATTATGACGGTTTTATGGAACCTGTCAGTGGTTTTTTTACGGGGATGCAAAAGCACAGCGAAAAGGCGTTACCCCATCTGCTGGGTGATGCCAAGGCTTTCCGTGACGCTGTTAGCCGATATATGAGCAAAATACCCTTTCAGGCACGCATCACAGCAATGAACCAACTATCAAACCACGACCACAGCCGTTTTTTAACACGCACCAACGGTCGTACGGGACGATTACACACACACGGAACAAAAACCGCTGATGAGGGGTTAAACCACGCAATTATGCTATCGGCAGTCGTCTTGCAGTTCACTTGGCAGGGTTGCCCGACAATTTATTACGGTGACGAGGCAGGGCTAACAGGCTGGACAGACCCCGACAACCGACGACCTTACCCATGGGGCAAAGAAAACCCTACAATGCTTGCTTTTCACAAAGAAATTACTAGCATACACAAGGCCCACCCCGCTTTACGACATGGAAGCCTAGAATTTTTGCTGGTTCAGCAAGATGCGTTGGTTTTCGCCCGCTGGGATGACAACCAAGCCTTAATATGTGCTTTTAATACCAGCCCCACCCACAAGCAACTAGCAATCCCCGTTTGGCGTGTTGGCTTGCCTTTCGATGCGACCCTTACCCGCATCCTGCTAACAGCCGATGGTGGTTTTAACACAAAAAAAATAAAATATATTTCGGATGAAGGGTTAATTTTCGTGACTTTACCGCCCTTTTCCTCCTGTCTGATAAATTTTATTAAAAAAAATTAAAAAAAGTGTTGACAAAGATAACAAGCTGTTATATAATAATCAAGTGGTTGCAACAGCGACCATGTTTGGCCCAGTAGTTCAGTTGGTTAGAACGCCAGCCTGTCACGCTGGAGGTCGTGGGTTCGAGTCCCTTCTGGGTCGGTTTTAACTGCAATTACGAATTATTAATAATTCGTAATTGCTTTTCATGGGAGCATAGCTCAGTTGGGAGAGCATCCGCCTTACAAGCGGGAGGTCACTGGTTCAAGTCCAGTTGTTCCCATAATTAACCCCTTAGCCCAACTGGCTAAGGGGTCTTTTACATCCAAAACATAAAGGAGGAGCAGAAATGAATGAAGTGTTAAAGGTTATTGAGGAGAGGTTCTCATGCCGTGGATTTATAGGAGATAAAATTGATGAGGGTAAGTTAAAAGCCATAGCAAAGGCAGCTTTGCACGCACCTTCTGCTATCAATCGTCAGCCATGGCGTTTGCTGGTTATAAACGATAAATCCACAGTCAGCAGGTTGGACAATGCCGCCTTGACCCACATGAAAGAAATGGAAGACCAGATGTATTACAACCGCATAATGGAGCGTGGTGGCAAGGTTTTTTATGATGCACCTTGCCTGTTTTTGATACTTAAAGAAAAGGATTGGAAGTGGGGCGAAATGGATGCGGGCATTATGACCCAAAACATCGCCTTGGCAACACATTCCTTGGGGCTTAGCTCTGTTATTGTGGCGATGGCAGCGTTTCCATTTCAAAGCAAAGAAGCCGAAGAACTTAAAAAGTTGATAAAATGGCCCGAAGGTGACGGCTGGGAATTTGCCATGGGCGTTTTGGTTGGCGAAGGCATCAACAAAAAAGACCCCCATGAGATTGATTGGGAAAAAGTTACATTTGTATAGCATTAATATGTCCAATGGGTCACTTGTAGGGTCAAGCGACCCTTTTCTTTGTTTACAAAAAAATCACCATTAAGCCTATCAATAACATGGGCTATGGGTCTAACCCCACCTTCAAAAGGCACGTAAAAACTTCCGCCATGTGATAGGGCTGGTTGCGGATGATGCAATGTAATATTGCCACGGCGTGGATGAGGGGTTCGAGATACCAAACTAAGAAAACGAGGGTTTGCAGTGGCTGTGCGGTAGGCATCCCGCAGGATTGGACTGGTATTAAGACTATAAATATGACCACTAACAGCTCTGTCGCTATAACTACGATAAATTACGGCACGGATGCGGTGGTGGTACTCCAAAATGTCGTATATTTCACTTAGCTTTTGGGCTGCCTGTGCAGGAAAAAGACTGTTATTGGCAGGGGAATGGTGGCTAACGGCAGTGGACAACATTAATGGTGCGGAACGATGAAACATACTGTAAAACTCACTCAAAGCTTTACCAAATTCCTCAAATGTGCCATCTGTATCCACGTGATTGTAGGCGGTTAACTTAATCCAATCCAAAGCTTCTTCGCCAGGGTAAAAATGCTTTGCAAGAGGCAAATTGTCTGGGCAGATGCCCCAAACCAACGCCACATTGGGGGCGTGTTGAATTAAGATGGCTCTGGCATGTCGAAAAAAATCCACATATTCCATAGGAGAAAAATTATGGCTGGCATGGATTGGAAAAAGCTCCACAAAAGCTGGCATGTTAAACATACCAGCATATATGGCAAAGTTCTCAAATGTCTCAAAATCAAATGGGTCGCCTTCACGTACAGGGTGCAGAGTGATTAGTGGCGTGGTATGGTTGGCGATATTGTCCAGCACCCATCTAAGCGGAAAGGGGTCACCAAGGTGCATAGAATATACAAAAATGGCGTGTTGTACCTGCATATATTCCTGAAAACTGGCAATGTCACCACCAGAAACTGCATCCCTTGCAATATAAGCTCCCAAAAATACCCCTTCTGTGGACTCATGCCGTGCCAGTGGTTGGTTTAGCATTTCAATTATAAAGTCTAAATAAACCACTTCCCCTACACCATCGTTGTTGCCTCCAGCATCTCGGTATGTCTCGTCCGAAATTACGGCAACAGTAGGTATATATTCTTCTATAACAGGTTCATCTCCACCGCAACCCGCCAACATCAAAACAAATATAAAAATTGACAAAATAAACAAAAAACGCATAACTTCTCCTTCCCTGAGCCAACAATAATATAAAGATTTTAGACCATTCTTTGTTAGCTTAAACAAAAAATCCGCCACATTTTTAGTCAACGGATTTTTATATATGAGATTATTCTTCATTAGGAGATATTTACTAGCAAACAAAAATCCCTCACAAATGTGCAAGGGATTTTTATTTGGTTTAGTTTGAAAAGTATATCACATTTCCAAGCGTACCATCCTCGTAAACATAATCTTCATGGGGATGGGACTTTATATGCTCATACTTTCCATCCGTATGCTCGTCTATTGCTCTTTCCCAAAATCCAGCCGATGTTGTGTTTTTTGGGTTGTAAAGCACTTGCCATGTACCTTTATACTTATCAAGGATTTGATAAAAGGCTTGTTTACCAATACCAAAGCGACGATATTTGTGCATCACGAAAAACTCGCTAACCAAATAATCGGTCTCTTTGTCGCCTTCGTTACCTTCACCAATCATAACAAACCCCGCTAAATTTCCATCGGCTTCTATGAAGTAAGCAACGTACTTTTCATTTTCTTCCCAGTATTCCTCCTCAATTTCACAGCCATAAAGACCGTCCTCTTCCACGTCCCAGCCATGGTATTGAGAAAATTCATACTCATATTTCTCCATAAGGTTAAGAAGGGTTTGTTCTTGGCTTTTCTCTACTGGTTTTAATGTCATTTGCATTTCATCACCTCTACATTCATTTTCAGAAAAGTCCAGAATAAGACCTTCTCTAATCAACATCGTTACTTTATCAATTACCACTTTTGTCAGACATCGTTTGGTATTCAGCGTCGGGTTTAAGGTTATCAACCGCATAATTTAGGCACTGTATAACGAGCTGGTTCAGCGATAGCTTATTTTGTGTCGCTAGAATGTTTAATTTTTCAATGAGTTCAACTGGCAGGCGAAAAGTCTTACTTTCGCTATCGTAGCCTTTTCGTATTTGAAACATCTGGATGCACCTCTTTTAAGTTTAAGTATGCAACCTTTATTGATTTGTGTATAGAATTATTTTGTAATATAAAATACTTGCAAATTAATTTCAAACATGCTATACTTACTTTAATAAAATTTAGGAGGGTTGTTGATGAAGGTTTCTAACTTAATCCAAGCTTTTAGAGTTGTTGGGATTTTGTGCGTAGTATTTGGTGTACTGCTTGGTATCTTTCTTGCTAGCAGTGAATTTGCAGAAATGATTGGAGGAGGGTTTGGGGGTGTCTTTGCTTTTGTTGCTTCGGTCATCCTCGGTTTTGCGGGTTCGCTTAATTTTTTCTGGAAAGCTACCGTTTTGGAAAATCAAGCCGAGCATACTCAAGAACTTAGAGGTATACGTAGCGATATTACCAATCTCCGACAAGAAATCAGAAGTGATGAGTAATAAAAAACGCCCTGGCATAATGCCTTGGCGTTTTTTATTATATTAGAATAAGCCAGAAATGCGACCTTCCTTATCAACATCAATACTCTCAGCACTCGGCACTTTTGGCAGACCTGGCATGGTCATAATATCGCCAGCAAGGGCGACTATAAAACCAGCACCAGCAGAGATGCGAAGGTCACGGATATTGACAGTGAAGCCTTCTGGCGCACAACGCATATTTTGGTTATCACTGAAGCTGTATTGGGTTTTTGCCATGCAGATGGGCAAGTCGCCAAAGCCCATTGCTTCTAGGTTTTTAGCCTGCTTTTTAGCAGCAGGGGACAGGGCAACACCAGCACCACGGTAGATTTTTTGTACAATGGCGTTAATTTTATCCTCGATACCTACATTGCTTTCGTAAACGAATTCAAAACCTTTTTGGGTGTTACCTTCTGCAAGGCGAACAACCTCTTTTGCTAAGGCTTCACCACCAGCGCCACCCTTTGCCCACACTTCTGACAAAGCCACGTTTACACCAAGCTCACGGCACTTGCTTTCGATTAGGTCAAGCTCCTCTTTGGTGTCGGTGGGGAAGGCGTTTATTGCCACAACGGCAGGCAAGCCAAATACTTTAGTGATATTTTCCACATGGCGAAGAAGGTTAGGCAAGCCCGCTTCCAAAGCCTTAATATCTGGAGTGTTAAGTTCTGTTTTGGCTACACCGCCATGGTACTTCAAAGCACGAACCGTTGCAACAATAACCACAGCGTCTGGAGAAAGCCCAGACTCACGGCATTTGATGTCAAGGAATTTTTCCGCACCAAGGTCAGCTCCGAAGCCCGCTTCTGTAACGGCATATTCGCCTAGCTTCATTGCCATTTTGGTGGCGGTTACAGAGTTGCAACCATGGGCAATGTTGGCAAATGGTCCGCCGTGTATAATTGCTGGGGTCTTTTCCAAGGTTTGCACAAGGTTTGGCTTTAGAGCATCTTTTAGAAGTGCTGCCATTGCACCATGTGCTTTTAGGTCAGCAGCGGTAACTGGCTTTTCATCACGGGTATATCCCACGATGATGCGTCCAAGACGCTCCTTCAAATCATCAATGTCGCTGGCAAGGCACAAAACCGCCATAACCTCGCTGGCAACCACAATGTCAAAGCCATCTTCACGGGGTACGCCATTGGTGCGTCCGCCCAAACCGTTTGTCATAAAACGCAATTGGCGGTCATTCATATCAACGGCACGCTTCCAAGTGATGCGACGGGTGTCGATATTTAGGACATTACCTTGGTAGATATGATTGTCCAAAAGTGCCGCAAGAAGGTTGTTTGCTGCACCAATCGCATGAAAGTCCCCTGTAAAATGCAGATTAATGTCCTCCATTGGCAAAACTTGGGCAAAACCTCCGCCAGCAGCTCCACCCTTTACGCCAAAAACAGGTCCAAGAGAAGGCTCACGCAAGGCAACAACTGCCTTTTTGCCAATTTTACGAAGGGCATCAGACAAGCCAACGGTGGTAGTCGTCTTACCCTCACCCGCTGGGGTTGGGTTGATGGCTGTCACCAAAATCAACTTACCATCTGGTTTTGAAGCATTGTCATTTAGATAACTGTAGTTGATTTTGGCCTTGTAATTGCCATACTGTTCCAAATACTTTTCATCCAGCCCCAATGTCTGGGCAATCTCACCAATCTTTGCCATTGTGGCAGACTGGGCTATTTCAATGTCACTCTTAAAACTCATTTTATCCTCCTAAAAAATTGTATTATAAGCTATATCTTTAATTATATATCCCTTATCTAAATGCGTCAAGGGTTATTTTGGATTGTTGGATTGTCAACCCCTAACCAAACAAAAAAGATAAGATATCATTACTTACTTCCATATTTGCCTGTAATTAACTCTCATTATATTACATTCGATAAAAAATTTGAAATATCCTCCTTTTTAGTATATAGCCAATAAGTTTACAGGGAATGGATGGATAGATGTAGGCAAACCACCACAAGCTAACATTATAATTTTATAAAAAATCAGAGACGATTTTAAGAGGTGGAAAATGAACAATCTAATGAGCAGGACAGTAAAGTATACTACCCTTTGGCTTTGGGGCGGGTTTGTGTATTATTGCCTTGAGTTGTTATGGCGCGGGTACTCTCACCCTTCAATGTTTATCGCTGGCGGCATTTGCCTTGTGTTGATTGGTGGATTAAATAATTATTTGCCATGGAATTTGGGTATTGTTTACCAAGCGTTAATCGGTGCAGTTATTATAACCATTGTTGAGTTTATATTCGGATTAATTGTTAATGTGTGGCTTGGACTTAGTGTTTGGAACTACAATGAGCTGCCATTTAACCTTATGGGTCAAATTAGTTTGCCATTTACATTGCTTTGGATTCCGATTGCGGCAGTTGCGGTGCTTCTTGACGATTATTTGCGATGGAAGTTGTACGGAGAGCAAAAGCCCCAATACACGCTATTTTAGATGATGTTTTTCCGACTGAAATTATTTTACTTAATATTAGACTAAGAAGCGTAAACAACCATAACCATCGACACAGACAAAGAATAGAATGTTATCTGTGAAGGGTGGAAATAACGCTGCTAATGTTATTAGTTATTTATCAAACAAAAATGCCCCTCTAACAGGGGTAAAGTATTTTCGATTGTACTTTCATCGCTTCTCATTATGCTGAATAAATTATAGTTATTCGCTTTATCAGCCATCTCTTTAGCACCTAATCTGAATAACTCGTTTTGGGTTTCAAACTTTTTCTCAGGGTTTTTAAGCGATTGAATGCAATCGGTAAAATCTTTGTGGTCTTCACGCTGGTAGTAATCACGGATTATCATTTCGCCTGGTGCTAATAAGCAAGCTATTCTGCTGGCATCCGAAATTTCCATCAAAAAATCCCAGTCCTCTATCCAAATGTCTGCAATAACCCGTTTTGTCTGTGATAGTTTGATGAGTTCGATAATAGAAAATTCTAATTGCTCGTTAGTACCGTGGTTGTCATTTTTATCGGATAAAAATTCCTCTACGGACCTGCTAAAATATTCTTCCCAATTTATTTCCTTCCTTTTTGTTGAATTGGGCTGGTATTTTTCATCAAGCAAAGATTGCCATACTTTGAAACTATCCTCATTCCAATTATCGTTGAAGTGAATAAATCCGTATTTTTTAGATAATTCTTTAGCCATTGTGGTTTTTCCGCCACACGCTGTACCCATCAAAAAATACACATTTTTTAGATTGTGCTTCAAAATATTGTTTGCTATATTCATAAATTTTTCTCCTAAACAAAATATAAATTTTGCGCACGGTACCACGCTTGTGTGGTACATAAGTGCGCCCTCTGTTTTGTTATCCATCTAGTAAAGCCATTTTACCACAACTTTATTGTTGTGGTAAAGCTCTCCGAACTGCGTTATTTCACCCTTCACAGCACACGTTCTAATCAGGTAATTCATCATAGTCCACTAAACCAATGGTGTTCGCAACAACCCTGCTTTCAATTCCCCGAAACCCCAGCAATCAACCTGACTTCCCTAAGTTTATCCCCGTATCCCTCATCATCCCTCGTAATCCCGCCAACTACAGCATTGGTCAATAAGACCATTCTTGATATACACATTTTTCAATATTTTGTAACACTATAACCCTTTAACATTTAGAAGTTGCTCTTTGAGTAACTTCATATTCGATGTTAACATAGCTGTGGTAGGGTGGATGGTCGCATCACGCAACAGAATTAAGTCAATATAATTTACCAATTTCATAGCCATCATATATATCGTTATCTCAATTAGAAATGTGCATTAACAATGTCCTACAGTTTTTGGATTTTGCCGTTAGAAATTAAGAAAACATCCCCGACAACCGCAATGTTGTCGCTTTCTATCCGTAAGATGCTTTCTTCACAACCTGCATACACATCCAAATTGCTGGGCATATACTTTAGGTATTCCTGTGTTTCCTCATCTGCCATCAATTCTTCCACACTTTTCTTGGAATGTGGGATAAACGCCATGTTGTCAAGCCCAAGCCCCTCATGCAAAACAAAGGGTTCTACATGGTCATCAACAAAATTAGCACCCATGTTCATGCCCCCTGCACTTGCACCCATTATTACATTGGCACGACTTTCTTTAATGGCATCAACCATTTCATATTCCAGCAGAAAATTTCTCAAGTTATTGAGGTATCCACCATGTAGAAGTATGGCAGATGCGTTTCTGGGTAGTTGGGTCGCTTCGACCTTGTTGACACGGTGGTCAATTGAATGATACTTGTCAAAAATGACACCAGCAGGCTCGAACCAAGTGTCTTTGGCAAAAGACAACATATCGTCGATGTATTTAGCATCCTTTTGCCCTACGGTTTGCAAACCTTATCCATATATGTGTTTACAGTTGGCACATATTCCACCTAAACCCAAACTTATCTACAACCAAACCGAAACATTTACTCCAACTTACTTCTTCTAGTTCATGCACAATTTTGCCGCCTTCGGCAAGAAGCTTAAAAATATCTTCCACTGATGACTTGTCGTTTTCATCAAAATTTATGGTAATCATCATGTTTCTCTGACCGTATTCATGGGCTTCATCCCAGTCACAAAGCATAATTATGTCCTCGCCAACATTAAATTGAGCATGGTCCACAAGGTTTGGGTTTTCATCGTTGAACATAACATAAGCTTTCGACCCAAAGACATTTTCATAAAAAGCAATTGCGTCACGGCAGTTGCCATTAAAAAACAGATAAGGTCTAATCTTCATTTCAAACACTCCTTTTGAATTATTAGTTTTGCAATTGTGACATTTTGTTCCGTCACAAAATAAAGTTACCCATTTTTCGCGACAGGGTTCTTTGTGTTTCAGAATAACAGAGATATGCCTACGAATTTTATCTTAAGTTTTACCCCAAACGCCTTTTGGATTTCATGCAACCTCACGACTTCGCATATCTCAAAATAACCATCCGTATTAGGCAGTGGTGTGGTTTCAAAGCACGCTTGCAATATCCGTTGGTGCATCTGAAAGCTGGTGTCCAGAGTATTGTCCTTTCAAAAAGGGCTAGATGTAAATATTAGACAGCAAAGGCTTTACGCTCTTTATCGTCTCCTGCACAATTGCAAGCAACCTGTGTTTTGTAAAAGCCAAATCGTTGCTCTTATATGAGATGCATGTCCATGCCTTTGTAAAATGTCCTCAAAAATAGGAAGTTCATCTTCAGGGATACCATTTTTTCTTTCTCGTTGTTTGTGTTTTCTAAAAATTTACAAACTCAAACAATCGACCCCACCCACGTCATTGCACATTAAGTCCGCAATGACGTGGGTGGGGTCGAGCCGTGTTATTTACCAGATGCTTTCTTAGCTGCAATCACTGTGTTTTCCATAAGAATTGCACGAGTCATTGGTCCGACGCCACCAGGCACTGGCGTAATGTGAGATGCGATTTCCTCCACAGGAGCATAATCCACATCGCCGCACAATTTACCGTCATCGCCACGGTTAATCGCCACGTCAATCACCACTGCCCCAGGTTTTACCATATCGGCGGTGATAAGTTTTGGTTTGCCTACGGCAGCCACCAAAATGTCCGCCTTGCGGGTCATTTCCGCCAAATCTGGCGTACGGCTGTGGCATATGGTGACGGTTGCGTGCTTGTGTAATAAAAGCATCGCCATGGGCTTGCCCACAATATTACTGCGACCCACAACCACACAATGTTTGCCTGCGGGGTCTATGCCGTGATGCTCCAAAAGACGCATAACGCCATAAGGGGTGCAAGGGGCGAAGGTGAAATTGCCGTCCATCACACGCCCTACATTTTCCATGTGGAAAGCGTCAACATCCTTATGTGGGGCAATGGCTTGGATAACCACCTGCTCGTCATACCCCTCTGGTAGGGGTAATTGAACTAAAATGCCGTTAATGTCATCACGGTTGTTAAGTTCGTCAATAAGCCCCAAAAGCTTGTCTTGACCAGCTTCCGCTGGCAAGGCAAATTCTTCGCTTTTTATGCCACATTCAGCACAGTCCTTTTTCTTGTTGTTGACATAAATGCGGGATGCGCCATCATCCCCTACAATAACCACGGCAAGACCAGGTGTAAGCCCTAGCCTTTCAACTTCCGCCTTGGTTTTTTCTTTTACAACGGAGGCATATGCCTTGCCGTCCAAGATGATTGCCATTAAATCCTCCTAAATTAACCAGTTTTTAACAACTGAGCCACTTCAATTTCTAAAGTCCTTATGCGTACACCATAATCTCTTACCTCGGTTTCAGCGAGATTATCCATGGCTTCCTTGGTTTTGTCCAAGGCAAGCATCATAAGGTCAAACACGGCTCTGCTTTCTCTTTTGTGCTTGATTTCCAGGTTTGCCAACATTAGACCGTTTTCCTCGACACGTTTTTTAATCTCGTCAATCGCAAACCCGATTGTAGTGAAATCTCCAGCATATTCGGCATTTTCTTCTTGTAAAATCCCGATATGCTTTCTCGTATCAGCAAGCTCTTGTTCTAATCTATTAAAACCTTCTTTCATTTCTGTTTCTAGTTTTTCAAGTCTTGCTTCAAAACTATTTTGCTTTTCTTCAAAGCTATTCTGCTTTTCTTCAAAGCTATCAAATTTGGAAACAAGAACTTCCATCATGCTAATCATTTTTTCTTCAAAGTTCACAAAAGTCACCCACTTTTTGGATTAAATAAGGGTTTTAAGGTCGGTATGCTCCATACCAAAATCACGGGCAACCTCGGTGCAGGTTAGCTTGCCTTTGTAAGTACTTACGCCAGGGTAAAGATATGGGTCATTTGCCACAGCGGCTTCCAAGCCCATGCCTGCAATTCTCAAGCCATAGCCCAAAGTGGCATTTGTAAGGGCATAAGTCGATGTTTGGCTAACAGCACCAGGCATATTTGCCACACAGTAATGCACAACACCATCAACCACAAAAGTTGGGTCATCATGGTAGGTTGGCTTGGTGGTTTCGGCACATCCGCCTTGGTCAACTGCCACGTCAACAATAACGCTACCAGGCTTCATTTTCTTCAAATAATCTTTTTTAATAAGCTTTGGAGCAGCACCACCAGGGATAAGAACAGCGCCAATAACCAAATCGGCTTTGGTAAGGGCTTCTTCAATGGCGGCTGGGGTAGAGTAAAGGGTTTGGATTTTTTGTCCATAAATGTCATCAAGATAGGTCAAACGGTCAAAGTTGTTGTCAAAAACAGTTACATTTGCACCAAGCCCAAGTGCCATTTTCATTGCAGAAATACCTACAACGCCACCACCGATAACAACAACATTACCTTTAGCAACACCAGGTACACCACCAAGCAAAACACCACGACCGCCCATCGCCTTCTCGAGACATCTTGCACCAGCTTGCACAGAAAGTTTACCAGCAACCTCACTCATCGGCTTTAGAAGTGGCAAACCACCATTTCTATCACGTATGGTTTCGTAGGCAATCGCTTTAACCTTACGCTCAAGCAAAGCTTCGGTCAACGGTCTGTCTGCCGCCAAATGCAGGTATGTATACAAGATTTGACCTTCACGCATAAGCTCGTATTCTTCTTTTAGCGGCTCTTTAACCTTAACAATCATATCGGCTGCGTCCCAAACATCCTTGGCATTTGGCAAAATGGTCGCACCAGCAGCGATATAATCTTCATCAGTCATGGCTGAACCAAGACCAGCACCAGCCTGCACAAAAACTTCATGCCCAGCACCAACATAATCTTTTACATTGTTGGGGGTAAGACCCACACGATACTCATGGCGCTTAATTTCCTTAACGGTTCCAACTTTCATTTTCATTTCCTCCTAAAGGGCTAATTATATTTTGAATTTCTTTGTATCCGTAATGATAGGGAGGTCGCTACCTCATAATTAATACTACCTTGCCAATCTGCGACTTGCTCGGCACTTATGCCATTCCCTATAAATGTGACTTCATCGCCGTTGCGGGCATTTGCCCCTGTAGCATCCACCATTAGCTGGTCCATACAAACATTGCCGATAAAAGGACACAAAACCCCATTTATCAATACCTTACCCTTACCACTTAGCTGTCGGGATATGCCGTCAGCATAACCGAGCGGAATTGTAACAACTTCCATTGGTCTGTCTGCCACATATTTGCGTCCATAACCCACAGACTCTCCTGCCTCAACACTTTTGACCTGACCCACACTGGCTTTTAGGCTAAGGGCTGGCAGAACCCCCATTTTAGCAAGTTTTTCCGCCCCTCGGATTGTTGAACAGGGAGAAAGACCGTACATTAAAACACCCAATCTCACCATGTCCAAATTATATTCTGGGTGGCACAAAACCCCACCAGAATTGGAAATATGCTTTATGGGTATGTTAATATCCATATCTTCAAGCTTCCGACAAACGGCTTCAAAACGCTGAAATTGTTCTGCAGTAAAACTAGGGTCAGATTCCGAAGAAGCAAAATGAGAAAAGATTCCTTCTATCACAATGTTTGGCATTTTACTAATCTCTAAAATCTCCCTACAAGTAACTTCCACAGCTTTTTTATCATTGACCCTAAACCCAATACGGTTCATACCTGTGTCAATTTTAATATGCACCCGCCCACCACCTGCATCGGATAGCTTTCTGGCAATATCCAAACTAAACACAGTGGCGGTCAAGCCATTTGTTACAATACCCTTGATGCCAGGTCCAATTATAGGACTCATTATTAAGATGGGCTGGGTTATACCGCCCTTTCGCAGTGTTGCCCCCTCATCGGCAGTGGCAACACCAAACCATTCTACCCCAGTGCGGGCGGCGGCTTTGGAAACCTCCAAAATCCCATGCCCATAAGCATCGGCTTTAACAACTGCCATAATACATGTTTCCGCAGAAATAAGGCTTCTGGCGACCTTAATATTGGTCGTCAGCACCCCCAAATCAATTTCTAAAACACCTCTGCCAATCTCATAATCACCCATACTAGAATATTACCACATCCCCAAAACTTTTTCAAATACTTTTTTGAAACAAATTCTTTTTTTATTCGTATACACTTATGTAGAGCATCGATGGACACCATTCTACATGAGGGGAGGGCTTATGAACACCGACATATTGGAACAAATTTACCATAGATACCATAAAAACGTATACAACTACATAGCCTTCCGCATAAACAACCATTTCGACGTTGAGGAGCTTACCCACACAGTTTTTGAAAAGGCGATTGTGGGCTGGGAGCGTTATGACCCTTCAAAGCCTGCAGAAGCGTGGCTTATCACCATTGCCAAAAACACGGTGACAGACTATTTGCGGAAAAACGCCCGCAGACCCATTGCCCCGCTGGATGAGGCGGTCGAATTACCATCAAATGACCGAAGTCCCGACGAAATTTTGCTTATAGACGAGCAGAATAAGGATTTAATTGCGGCAATGAACAGGTTAAAGCCAAAGGAGAGGCAAATCCTTTCTATGAGATTTGCCACAGACCTAAAATATAGTGAAATTGCCCACGCCATGGGCATGACAAGTGCAAGTGTGCGTCTTGTAGCCCACAGGGCATTAAAAAAGTTGCGAACTATGCTGGAGGAGGATAGAGAATGACCGACAAGGATTTTTTAGAAAAATGCCGAAATGTTGACTTTTCTGCGGACAGCACCGAATACGAGAAAAGATTGGCTGACTTGAAATCTAAAGCAGAAGCTAAAAATTCTTGTAAGCCCGAAATAACAATAATAAAGAGTGAACAGGTGTATATTATTACCGACAATACAAAGAAAAAGGGCAAGCCGGCATCTATAATTTCTACAATTGTGGGTTTTGCTACAATAGCGGCCGCTTTGTTCTTTGCTGTACCCATTATTTTGCAAAATATGCAGGATAGGTATGAGCAAGAGGTGCAGATAGCAGGACAAGGATATGGCTCACAGTATACAAGGTATCCTATGGGTTCGGCGGGCTTTGCGGACTGGGTGGCGGACTTTAATACAAGCTGGGTGGTGGTTGACAATGCTCACTCCACTATTAGTCGCAGTCATTTTGACAATTTAGAAACTCCTATACAGCTTTTTGTCATCCCCGACCCACCACTTCCAAACCACGAGTCGATATATTTTCTTCACGCCAGCCTTGATATTTGTCCCATTATGTTCCCTGATAATCCGCAAGCAGGACACAAAATGACAATTTTCTATGGTAACGAACCCACAAGAATTGATTTTCCAAGCAACAGAAATGCTCCGATTTTACAACTTGTTTTGGAATATAACCCAAGCCATGAAGGCGATGAACACGTAGCTTGGATAACTAATGATTTATCCCTAACTTTTACCGCTGACAACATAACATATACCTTTTATGCACTACGCACTTGGGATATGGAAAATCTTATCGCAGAACCCACCATAACCCGTGACGAGCTTATTCAAGTTGCCAATTCTGTTCATGGTGGCGACCTTACTGTAAGGGAAGTTTCATTTCAAGTTGCCGAGTTTGTTTCGCCTCAAATACTAGTGCCATCATTTCCGTCAATACCCTATGGCGTATTCCACAATTTAGACGAAGCTTTGCTTCACTTTATACATCCTTTTGTGTCCCTGCCTACCTATATGCCAGCTGGATTTGAATTTGCAGAAGCAACGGTAAACCCTAGTCTAAACAACATAAATTTTCCGCCACAAAGAATATTGTCTGGAATGACAATATCTTACCGTGACGGTACGGACGAATTGCTACTTACCATCCATGCCTTGTACAATCCGCCAACCGCTAGGGATAGGTTTCTAATAAACGGAAATCCCGCTTACTTTTCCTCCGAAGGAAATGGGTGGTTGATGATGCAACACGGTAGCCCCAACCATGCTTACGCAATCCACTACACCATAGCATCACCAACCCGAAGCTTGACCCGTGAGCAACTTATACAAATTGCTGAAAGTATACCACCACAGCTTTCAAGTAGTTTGCGTTTTGATGGGTCTTGGGGTGCGAGATTTGAAATGGCAGTCAACCATAGAGAGCGAAGGCTTGCAAATGGCTTCATTGTATCTGCCGACAGCATAGACAGTGGTTGGCGAAACCGCACATACAATCTAACCGCAGAGCAGTTATCATCCATCCGCATAATAAATAGCGTAGATGCTGGCACTGTAACCCTTGTTATCTCTCAAGATGGCGCTTTGGACGGTTCAGAGTTTGTCGTGTTTTTAAGTGATAGCGTTGCTGAATTTTATCCTTTGCTAGGCAACTTAGAACCTGGATATATCCGCTTTTCACTGCAATATGATAATGTACGCAATGTAAGCACCCAAATCACTTGGGGCGATTGATTCCGTGAGACCACAAGAAAATTTTCCTGCCCATTTTCAAAGGGTGGGAATTTTCTTGTTATAACGGGCTTGCATTTTCCTTTATTATCTGGTAAAATTACGTGTTAGGTATATAGACATCGGGAAAGACATACGGAAAAGAGGAAGTTTGAATGAAAAATATTAGAAACTTTTCTATAGTTGCACATATCGACCACGGCAAGTCCACGCTGGCTGACAGGCTTATCCAAAGTTCGGGCTTGTTGACGGAAAGGGAAATGCAGTCCCAAGTTTTGGACAACATGGACTTAGAGCGTGAGAGAGGTATTACCATAAAAGCACAAGCGGTACGCCTGGTTTACAAAGCCGAGGACGGACAGGAATATATTTTGAATTTAATTGACACCCCAGGTCATGTGGACTTTAATTATGAGGTTAGTCGCTCGCTTGCCGCCTGTGAGGGGGCGATTTTGGTGGTGGACGCTGCACAGGGCGTGGAGGCTCAAACTCTCGCCAATGTGTATCTTGCCATAGAACAAGGGTTGGAGGTTGTGCCTGTTCTTAACAAGGTGGACTTGCCCGCCGCTGACCCGCCACGTGTCATCAAGCAAATTGAGGACATTATTGGGCTTGTGGCAGATGATGCCCCGCTAATTTCTGCCAAAACAGGCTTGAATGTCGAAGGTGTATTTCAAAAAATTATATCGGATGTGCCAGCACCCACAGGCGACCCCAAAGCCCCTTTGCGGGCATTGATTTTTGACTCTCTTTTCGACCAATACAAGGGCGTCATTGTTTTTGTGCGTATTGGTGACGGCACGCTAAAGAAAGGTGACAAAATTCGCTTTGTGGGTCCCGCCAAGGATTACGATGTGGTGGAAGTTGGCTTCTTGACCCCAGGTAGTTTTGTGCCAGCAGACAAATTATCAGCAGGTGACGTGGGATATTTCACTGCCAGCATCAAAAACGTGCGGGATACCCTACCAGGTGACACCGTAACCCATGCAGACAACCCCACCGAGAACCCCTTTGCAGGCTACAAAAAAGTGACCCCCATGGTTTGGTCGTCCCTTTTCCCAGCAGACCGCACCAATTACCAAGACCTGCGGGACGCACTGGACAAACTGGTGCTAAACGACGCATCTTTGCAATTTGAGCCAACCACGTCCATGGCTCTTGGTTTTGGTTTTAACTGTGGTTTCTTGGGGCTTTTGCATCTTGAAATTATCCAAGAACGCTTAGAACGTGAATACGGACTGGATTTGGTTTGCACTGCCCCCAGCGTTGTCTACAAAATCTACACCACCGACGGGGTAATGACAGAAATATCCAACCCAGCCGATTTTCCAGACCCATCCAAGATTGACCACATGGAAGAACCCATTGTAAAGGCAGAAATTATATTGCCTGGGGAATATATCGGTACAATTATGGAAATTTGTCAAAACCGCCGTGGTATTTACGTATCCATGGAATACATCGAGGCGGACCGTGCAAGACTGGTGTACGAAATGCCCCTAAATGAAATTATTTACGACTTTTTTGATGCTCTAAAATCCCGTAGCCGTGGTTATGCTTCTTTTGATTATGAGCTTATAGGTTATCGCACCTCGGATTTGGTGAAACTAGACACCTATCTTAACAAGGAAATTGTGGATGCCTTGTCGTTTATCGTCCACAGAAGTTCTGCACAAGAGCGTGGGCGTAAAATCGTTGAAAAGTTGCACAAAGAAATACCCCGCCATCAGTTTGAAATTCCAATACAAGCGGCGATTGGAAGTAAATTCGTCGCCCGTGAAACTGTTAGGGCTTTGCGCAAAGACGTCACCGCCAAATGTTATGGCGGTGACATCAGTCGTAAGAAAAAGCTTTTGGAAAAGCAAAAGGAAGGTAAAAAGCGTATGCGTCAAGTGGGTAGTGTGGAATTACCCCAGTCTGCGTTTATGTCTGTGTTGAAGCTCGACGAAGACTAGTAGGGGCGGGCATTGCCCGTCCTATATCTACTGGCAATATTCTTCGGGATTATACGATATCGTCCGCATAATTGGGACGAGCAATGCTCGCCCCTACCATGGGTGTATCATTGGTTGGAAAATATGTTGATTAAAATGTAACTCGCCTATTGCTATAACGTAAACCCACCCTTGCCACAGTCTTTTGGCTGTGGCAGAATAAATTTGTAACAAAAAAATTGGAGGATTTTGTAAAATGATGAAAAAGGTTCTATTAACAGCAATATCGCTTTTTGTTTTAGTTTTCGCCTTAGCGGCTTGTGGCAACAACAATGATGATAACGACACAGCACCTGTAGTACCAGTAACACCATCCGAAACCCTTCCTGAAGATAATGACCCAATCGTTCCTGATGAAGACGAGGATGAGGACCAAGACGAAGACACCCAAGACCAAGACAATGTTGCCAATGAAGATGACATTCGTGGTAACTGGGATGGTAATGTGTACACCAACCATCACCTTGGCATTACCTTTACAGCACCTGCTGACTGGGAAATTTCCACAGATGCAGAATTGGCTACACTTTTCGGGCTAACTTCTAATTTTAATGGTCTAAACGCTTTACAGACTGTAGGCATCTTCAGTGACATGATGGCGATTTGCCCAGAAACTGGCAACAATGTGCAGGTTATTTTTGAAAGTCTTGACGGTCTCACTATGACAGAAACCGATTATATTAACGAAATGATACCTGAATTTGAAGCTATTGGTGCAAGTGTTACGGTTATCCCTGGGACTATCAGCCTTGGCAATCGTAACTGGTACAGCTATGACACCTTGCTTTTTGGTATCGATGGTCGTCAACTGCTTAGTATTCAAGGTGACGTTGCTGTAATGTTGGTAATTACGACAATTACATATTCCGATGGTGTTGTGGAAGAAATTTTGAATATGTTTGATAGCCTCTAAGGAAGTTTAAGAAGTATAAAGGCATAAAAATAACGTAAACAGGGTGGTTTACGTTATAGTAATGGGCGAGTTAATATATTTTACACAAACGCACACTATTGCATTAAGATTTGTTCTAAAGTGTGTGTTTTTTCTTTTGTATCATCGATTGCTGATGTAGCTTTTTCGTAATCTTCGGGTTCACATTCTTCTGGATAACCACAGACTAGAATAACTTCTATTTTGAAAAGAGAGCGGTAAATATTATCAAGTTCATTTTTTAGAGCTAACTGATAAAAACTTGGGATTTTTTCCATGACTTTTCTCACCTCTTTCACTTAGGTAGTTTTTAGTGCTTGACTAATAGACCTAAGTGAGGTAGAATGTCACTAGGTCATTTGTTTGGCTCGGTAGGCACGTTGGGTGGTGGTGATTGTCAGTCTTTAGCCGCCCAACGTGTTCTTTTTGAGCCATTTTTTATTATAAGCCAAGTAAAATGGTTTGTCAACATAAAAATTGAAAAGCTTGGTAAGTCCTTGTGATTTTTTTGGGGTTGTGGTATAATGATACCATTGCAATTTTTGAGGGGGTAAACCTTATATATACGGCATTATATAGAAAACTGCGTCCCGCATATTTTAGAGATGTGGTGGGTCAGCGACATATTGTAAAAACTTTAACTAATCAGATAATTGGTGGGCGGGTTAGCCATGCCTATCTTTTTTGTGGTGTACGGGGTACTGGTAAGACAAGTTGTGCAAAAATTTTTGCCCGCACGGTGAATTGTATTGACCAGCGTGATGGCGAGGCTTGCGGGGTTTGTTCGCCTTGTGCGGAAATTGCCAAGGGGGCAAGCCTTGATGTGGTGGAAATTGATGCGGCAAGCAATAATGGCGTGGATAATATCCGTGATTTGCGGGAAGAAGTGCGTTATCCGCCCAGTGGCAAGTACAAGGTTTATATTATTGATGAGGTTCATATGTTGTCCACGGGGGC
>WQZZ01000020.1 GCA_009780485.1 Defluviitaleaceae bacterium
AAATTGCATGGGTTTAACAACCTTACAAAGTCCCTTAGCTTTAATATTTATGACATTTGTTATGCGGGTAGCTCCAAAGAGCAAGAGGATTATATTGCTTATATTGATGAGGAATATAACGCAGAACGGCTGACGGAGATTTTGTGTAAGGTGACAGAGATGATAGGGGCCCATGTGTTATCCATTTCCAAGCAGGATTATGAACCACAAGGAGCTTCTGTAACTATTTTAATTGCAGAGGAAGAAATCAAAAAACCTGCTGGTCTGGTGGACAAGGAAACCGTTGTGGCTCATTTGGATAAAAGCCATATAACCGTCCACACTTATCCCGAATTTCACCCAGAAACCAATATCGCCACCTTTAGGGTGGACATTGACGTGTCAACTTGCGGACAGATAACACCACTTTCCACCTTAAACTACCTTATCAGCAGCTTCGATTCCGATATTATTACTATGGATTATCGTGTGCGTGGCTTTACGAGGGATGTGGAAGGCAACAAAATTTTTATGGACGAACGTCTGACCAGCATACAAGATTATATAGACCCTGTAACACTAGCTAAATATGATGCAATTGATATGAATGTATATCAATACAACCTGTTTCACACCAAAATGATGCTTAATGACGCAGATTTGCAAGAATACTTGTTTAACCATGATGTATACGAACTTGCACCACGCAAGCGACTAGAAATTATCAACAATATCCGTCGGGAGATGATAGAGATTTTTAGTGGCGTTAATGTATTTGGAGAAAAGCGATGAACCAAAATTTAGCACCCATTGCAGGTGCCTTAGAAAAGTTGCGTACCCACAGAATTGTGCCTTTTGACGTGCCTGGGCATAAGCGTGGCAAGGGCAACCCAGATTTGACAGCGTTTTTTGGACAACGTGCCGTAGAAGTTGATGCTAATTCCATGCCTATGTTAGACTTTTTAGGTAGCCCTGTTGGTGTTATAAAAGAAGCGGAGGAGCTGGCTGCAACGGCATTCGGTGCATCAGCAGCTTTTTTGATGGTTGGTGGGACAACCTCATCCGTGCAAGCGATGATAATGTTTGCCGTAAAGCGGGGGGAAAAGATTTTGATGCCCCGAAATATACACAAATCTGCCCTTTCTTCCCTAATTTTATCAGGGGCAGAGCCTGTTTATATTGACCCATCCACGGACAAGAACCTAGGTATTTCGCTGGGCATGAAGCTGGCGGATATTGAAGCGGCAATTACTGCAAACACCGATGCGAAAGCAATATTTCTTAACAACCCCACATATTACGGCATATGTTCTGACTTGCAAAGTATTGTTAGGTTAGCACACGCCCACAATATGCTGGTTTTGGTGGACGAAGCCCACGGCACGCACTTTTCATTTAGCGAAGGACTGCCCATGTCTGCCATGGACGCTGGGGCAGACATGTCGGCGGTTAGTGTACACAAATCGGGCGGGTCATTGACGCAAAGCTCTATTTTGCTTACGGGCAAAGGGGTCAACCCTTCCCATGTGCGACAAATTATCAACCTAACACAAACCACATCGGCATCTTATCTACTTTTAGCAAGCCTTGACATATCTCGTCGTCACCTTGCATTAAATGGCAAAGAAATTTTCCGCAAGGTAATTGATTTGACAACCTATGCTAGAAGCGAAATCAACCAAATCGGCAAATATTACGCCTTTGGCAAAGAAATTATAAACCACGACAGTATTTTTGATTTCGACACCACAAAATTGTCAGTAAACACCTTAAAGACGGGACTTGCTGGCATTGAGGTTTATGATATTTTGCGAGGTGATTATGAAATCCAAATAGAATATGGTGACATTGGAAATTTTTTGGCTTATGTTTCCATCGGTGATGAAAAGCGGGACATTGAGCGTCTCTGCTCCAGCTTAAAGGATATTTTGCGAACCCGTGGTAAGTCCCCTATGGGCATGATGGGGTCTGAATATATCCATCCACAAGTGGTGCTAACCCCCCAAGAAGCCTTTTACGGCGAAAAGAGAGCAATGCAACTGACAGACAGCCTTGGTGAAATTTCTGGCGAATCTGTTATGTGCTACCCGCCAGGAATACCTGTTTTTGCCCCTGGCGAGCGAATTACCAAAGAAGCCCTTGATTATATCGCATACGCAAGAGAAAAGGGCTGTAGCATCAGTGGAACACAAGACCCTGATGTCAAAGAGGTTTTGGTTTTGAAATAAGAGTTTTCTAACTGATAATGAGGTTTGAAATGATAATTAGAAGATTTGAAGAAGGTAACTTTGAAGCTTGCGTCAGCATTTTGATAGAAACATAAAACGCACCCCATGGAACGACACATGGACAAATGAAACAGCCAACTTGTCAAGTATCACATTACTGACAAACAGACAAATGCCAGTGTTCGACTTCTATCAGAAAAACGGCATGGTGCAGATTGAAAATACGGTTTTTATGTACAAAAGCCAGACCTCATAGCATAAGGGGCAAATGTAAATTAGTGCATATATGGGAAAGTGACAACGGCATAAGGCTTTTAGTTTTTCGGAGGTAATCATATGCAATGGAGCGAACTATTTGATGCCACACAACAACCGTCCATAGACCAAATTGAGGATTATATCAACAGTCCCTTATGGAATAATTTGAATGACCATTTGTTGCAAACATACAATGTCAAGCCAAAGCTCGAATATAGCGGTTGTTCTATGGATGGCGGAATTTGGATGGGTTGGAATGTAAAATATAAAAAAGGCGGCAAATCTTTATGCACACTTTACCCAAAGCAAGGACACCTTCTTTTGCTTGTGCCAGTGGGTATTAGCGAAATGGTTGAGACAGAATTGCTAATGCCTACGTGCCAAGAATACACACAAAAACTTTTTTCTGAGACCAAAACGGGACACAATGGCAAATCTTTAGCGTTTGAAGTCAAAAGTGAAGATGTGTTTAATGATGTGAAAAATTTGATGGCGATTAGGGTACAGGCATTGAAGACAAGGAAGTGATTGGGTGAGAAGACTGTTTATAGATAACATTCGTTGGCTTTGCATCTTGATGTTGTTCCCTTTTCATATATTTCGGGTGTATAATCCGTCTATGGAAGGGTTTTATATAGAGGGGCAAAATGTGTTACTAACAACGGGGTTTATTGTTGCAGTATCTCCTTGGTTTATGTCGCTTTTATTTGTGGTTGCGGGAATTAGTTCCGCCTATGCCTTGGAAAAGAAAACCAACAAAGCATACATAAAAGAGCGATTTCAAAAGCTTCTTATTCCGCTTATTGTTGGAATATTGGTAGTTGTTCCCGCACAAACCTATTTTGCAGAAAGGTTTCATAACGGGTTTGTAGGTAGCTACTTTTACCAGTATGTTTTGTTTTTTGCAGGACCAACTGACTTGACGGGATATAGGGGAGGGTTTACACCAGCACATTTATGGTTTATCCTGTTTTTGTTTATCATCTCGATGGTAGCCCTTCCAATCATTTCAATTTATAGGAAGTCCAAAAGAAAGATTAAAGCCGAAAAAATACCACTCCTGATGTTGCCTTTGTTGTTTATATTTCCGTTTTTGATGACCCCCATTTTGGATTTTGGAGGGTTAAGCGTAGGAAGATATTTTGCATTTTTCATGCTGGGCTTCTTTATTCTATCCGCTGATTGTGTTATAAATAAGCTGGAACAATATCGCAAGCCCTTGCTTGTCACTTCAGTAGTTTTAATGGCTACGCAAATCAGCTTGTGGCTGTTGCAAATGAACGGTATCTTGATGTTGCCCCAAATTGCTTTTGGTGCTTTTTCGGTTTTTTACGGCTGGATTGCAATCCTAACAATTTTAGGTCTTGGAAGCCGTCATTTGAATTTTAGAAACAAAGCAACGGATTACTTGTCGGCATCATCCTTCCCTGTTTATATTTTCCATCAAACATGGATTATTGTAGTTGCATACTTTGTTGTTTTGAATGTTAACAATGTACCACTTCAAATGATTTTAATTTTGATTGTAAGCTTTTTGCTTACATATGCAACATACGAACTGTTCAAACGCATACCAGTTATTGGATTTATGTTTGGAATAAAACATCGCTCGAAATAAGCAAATATGCTGTCGCAAATTAAGGAGGAATAAAAATGGAACTTTGGTTTTCGGAAATTCATACGCAAAACGTGAGGCTGGATATTAAGTTAAACCGCCATTTATTCAGCGGGCAAAGCGAATATCAGCGAGTGGATATTTATGAGTCACTGGAATACGGTCGTATTTTAATTTTGGACGGTTTCACCATGCTGACAGAAAAGGATGAATTTGTTTACCACGATATGCTGTCCCATGTGCCTATGGCGGTCAATCCAAATATCGAAAAAGTTTTGATTATTGGGGCAGGGGATGGGGGCATGGTGCGGGAGCTGGCACGCTACCCCACCATTAAACATATGGACATGGTAGAAATTGATAAAATGGTTGTGGATGCCTGTATTGAGCATTTACCACAGATTGCCCATGCCCTAAATGACCCCCGCCTAAACCTTTATTTCGAGGATGGCTTAAAGTTTGTACGCACAAAACAAAACGAATATGATTTGATTGTGGTGGATTCCACTGACCCATTTGGACCTGGCGAAGGACTGTTTACCAAGGAATTTTACGGTAATTGCTACAACGCAATGACGGACGCTGGCATTATGGTAAACCAACTGGGTGGCACGTTTTACGCCCATGACATTTTGTCTATGCAGCGTGCTTTTGGCAAAATTAAAGGGGCTTTTCCCGTGGCATATGCCTACCAAGCCAATGTGTCCACATATCCTGGCGGACATTGGCTTTTCGGCTTCGCAACCAAAGCCGCCCACCCTATTCGTGATGCCCAGTTAGACAAATGGCAGAAATTTGGACTGGACACCCAGTATTACAACACAAAACTGCATGCAGGGGCTTTTGCCCTGCCTAACCATGTGCTAAAATTATTAGAGGGCGGAAATGTTTAAGTTTCTAAAAAGCGAAACTTTTGAGTTGCTGAAATATTCCTTTGGGCTAGGAAGTAAGATTTTTACTGTATCAATACTTATAAATACTGCAAATGCTTGGTTTGCAGGAAATTTCGATGCAAATTATGTACGTTTGATGAACCAGTTTGGAATTGTAGTGTCATGTGTTATCGTCACACTTATTTATGAAAAGGTGAAAGGTAAATTTTGGACTAGAATTTTAGCTTCATATTTGGCTATGCTAGTTTGGAATATGCTTTTTAGGTTGACTTTTGGAATTGTTATACATGGCGGGGTAACATTGGTAGTTTTATTAAACCTCGCCATCTCAAGTACGATTATTTATGTAGTTGTGATGATTATTGTTTTGGTAGTTGAAGCGAGAAAAGCAAGCGACCCCAAATAAAAAGGCATCTATATACAGTTTCACACCACAACAATCTGGTAGGGGCGGGCATTGCCCGTCCCAGTTCGATAGGCAATATCGTCCGAACCAAGTCGTTAGTGCCAGCAGACATGGGGCGGGCAATAAGGGTTTTGACGGGACCCGCCCCTACCAAAAAAATGCTTGACAGGGATTAGTGAATATTGTATAATTGTGTCAGTGACTGGTTATCCCTTGGGAAGTTTTAATCACAAAAAACAAAAAAGCCACGTAGGGCGGGTGATAGTTTGACAGCCTTCCCCTCCCTACGTGCCACCAGTCACGTAATACACGACCTAGGATGATTATAAACCATCTAGGTCTAATTTGCAACACCAATTTTGACCTAGGAGGTGAATTTTATGGAAAACCAGAACACAAACAACAGCATCAACCATCGTAGCATGATGCAAACAGACATTTGGACACAAATATTCGATTTAATTTCGAGACTTGTCACCATCGAAGAAAATTTATACGGCAAGAATGTGTATGATTTACAAGAGCTGTACGATTTCGCTGAAGAAATTGAGGGAAGAATTTTAGGGTTGCCTAGTTCATAAAAACCTAAGTTCAAAGCGAAACCTCTGATACTTTGTGGAGGAGACATGGAGGATTATAAGTGATTGTATGCGAGTTTAACGCCCTTCTATGAGAAGGGCGTTAAACATTCTATTCGTTTTGCTATGTCAGTTTTTCCAAGGTTTCATCACGGTTTAATTTTTGTAGGTGTCGATGGGCGGTTTCCGAGGGGTCGAATTTGCAAATTGTGTGGTAATTGCAGTGGGTACAGGGGGTGTTGCCCCGATGCTTATAAGGCGAGATGTCTATTTTGCCTGATAAGATGTCGTTGCCTGCTTGTTTGGCTAGGTGGCTTACGTGGTTCATTAGGGTGGCAAAGGCTTCGCCTGTGATTGCGGTGTTGGATTTTGATATGCCAGACTTTCCACCCGCATCCCTTTCCAAAGCAGTAAAGACGGATTGTTCGTCTAATACAAGCCCACTCATTTTGAACTCCGAAAGCAACTTTTCTTTCAATACGGTTGGGTCTGCCAACTTTTCTTCATAATTTAGTAATGGGTTTTGTAGGTTGAAATAGAAGGCGGCGGCTGGCAGGGTCTTAATGGCGATGGTCTCGCCCTTCTGGTCTGCCATTTGTTGGATAAATGCACCAAGGTAAATCAGTAGCTGCATATCAAGTCCGTGATACACCTCGTCCAGCGAAAACTGCTTTTTCCCCGATTTGTAGTCGATGATTTTGATATATTCCGCACCGTCAATTTGGCTAATGTCTACACGGTCAATTCGTCCTTGTAGTAGCATTTTGGTATTATTGCTTAGCTGGATTTCGATGGGTGGCAATGACATGTCGCTGTCACCACGCCCTTCGCCAAAAGCTACCTCATTGTAAGCTAGTTGGAAGTCTCCACGACTTAGGTGGTTGGCAAGGGCAAGGGCGGATACTTTGCTGATTTCCCGCATTTTGGTGGCAAAGTGCATATATTTGCCACTGGAGCGTAGTTGATAGTTGGCAGAACTATCCAAAACTTGGTCGATTGCTTCGCCCACCAGCTCGGAAACACGAACCTCATTCTTCGCCCCTTGCGGACCAAGTTCTTTCAGGATATCACCGAATTTGGCAAGTATGTCATGGTAGATATTGCCCATATCTACCGCCGCAACTTCGTGTATTTTGCGGGGTTTGGCTCGCAAGTTGTATTCGGCAAAGTATGAGAAGGGACAGGCTATATAACGCTGAAGCTTACTAGCACTGGTATGTACATCGGGGCGGTACAACGCTTTAATGGAAGTTTCGGAAAGCTTGGCATCGTAAGTAAAATTAAGTCCTGATTTCATTTGGGTTATTTTTTTGCTGAAATTCTCATTTTTGGTAAAAAAGCCGTAGGCGTTTGCGTGGTCTGTGCTAATAGGTTCATTGGAAATGGCGGATTGCCCCAAAGCTAAGGTCATGTCGCCAAAAACACCCTGTGGGCTGGAAACCTCTAAATCAACTTGCCCCAAGGCGGGGAAAAGGTCGCCAATGCGTTGTAAAAGCCTTGACGGACTTGCCCCTTGCCCCTCCAAGTTACCAGCGGGGTAACTTATCGCCAAAAATTCTTTTGGCTTGGAGAAGCCTGCGTAAATCAAAAACTCCTCCTCGTAAATTTGGGCGGTGGTGTCCTTTGCCAGTGACAAACCACCTTTGTTTACCAAATACTCTCTATCCTCGTCACTGAACAGCCCTGCATCATTGGGACGGCTGGGCATTGCACCGTCTTTTGCCCCTAAAATTATCATGGCTTTAACCTCGCCGAAACGAGAGCGTCGAAGGTCGCCCAAAACCAATTGGTCAAGGGAAGGCGGGGCGAGACCCAAATCCATAATGCCCGCCTCTAAAATCTTAGCGAAGTCAGCAATGGCTTCTTTTTGTCCACCTAAAATCTCCACCATTTTATCGAGGGTGTCCATTAGTTTGCCCCAGATTTGTTCATGTTCCCTAAGGGTTTGGTTGTCGCCGCCCGCAAGGGCTTCGTCCATCCAATTTTCGAGAACTTGTGGCATATCATTTGCCACTAGAAATTCATATATGCCCTGCCCGAAATCTTCCAATGCAAATTTACGACGCCCAGTAAATTTGCTGGTTAGCGGGTACATCACATCCAAAACCCATTGCCTAATTGTGTTAATTTGGTGTAATTGTTCCTCGTCACCCCGCACAAAGTCCTCTTGCCATGCTTTGCCCCTGATATTGTGAGCAAGGACATAATTCTCCAATATGTCAATTTCATCTAGGTTAGCAAACATAGGTAGACGCAACAGGCGGAAAACCGCTTCATAGCTCCAATTGCTGGAGATTATCCCACAGGCAGCAAAAACCATTTCAATTAGCGGATGCGACATCGTGCTTCGTCTTGCGTCCACAAAAACAGGGATGCCGTGTCGTGCAAATATGGGTGGTAAAAACTTTTCGTATTCGGATAAATTTGCCGCAACCAAGGCTATTTCGTTGTATTTGTAGCCACGTTTACGAGTTAAGGTCGTCACCAATCTTGCAACATGGTCAATTTCGTGAAAAATATTTTCCCCTTGAAAAATATGGATGTTTTCTGGGTTGTGGTTGTAAGTTGTGCTTGAAAATCCTAAAAAGTTTTCACATAAAAAAGCCAAATCTGGGGTTTTTGTATGACGGTGGTGGATGTTGCAAATATGTGATTTTTCCATATTTTTACCTAAAGTTAGGGCAAGGCTTGTCAGTTTGTTCATGGTGTCAAAAACCTCAAAATACACATGGTCTTTGGTGGATAAATTCATATCCTGTGCCGTTTTTGGTGCTGATAATGCAATTTTAATACCGTTAGCCACACCAAGCAATGCCGACAACACCCTTTTTTCCTGTGGCGTAAAACTCTTAAAACCATCCACCCAAATTTCTGACCCACGCAAAAAATCCGCCTGTGGAATTTTTTCTGCCAAAATATCCAGCATGGCATCAGAGGATATAAAATTCTTTTCCAAATGCTGTCGATATGTGGAATAAATCAAATGCAAGTCATGCAGTTTCATGGCAAGGGCTTCGGTTTCTGCACCCGCCTTCTGACCCTCTAAATCCTCCACAGAAATGTCATATTGGTAAAATTCGGTTATAGTTGTCGCCAGCGTGTCTAAAAAACCCTTTGTGTCCCCTGCCGACTTAAAATATTGCAGTTGACCATCAAGCCCCGCTACAATTTTCCGCAAAAGCATATGTTTGCCACTATTTTCTAAAACTGCACGGTCAATGCCCCCAACACGCCCAAAAACATAGTAGGACAAACGGTTAAAAGACAGCACCCTAGCCCGAGAAATAGCACCGTCTGGGGTTGCACAAAGCAATGCCTTTTCGGTCTGGAAAGAGGACTGTTCTGGCACAATCAAAATAAGGGCATTGTCCCTGCCATCTGCTTGTTTTTCAGCGATTTGTTGATGGATTAGCGTGGTTTTGCCTGTGCCAGGTTTACCTAAAATAAATTGAAGCGACACACTTTACCTCCTTCTGCCCTACAAATGTTCCAACATTTTCATAATTAAAATTTCAGTGTCTTCCCATGATAAGCAAGGGTCTGTGACAGATTGACCGTAGGCGTTGCCCTTTCCGCCTTTTAAGAAGCTTTCAACCATTAGCCCCCGAACAAGGGGTTGGCTTTTTCTTGACTTTAGCACATCCATGGCGATTTCCTGCTGTAGTAGTGGGTTTTTTCCCGAATTTCCGTGGCTAACATCCACGATTACAGGTTCTGTCAGTCCCGCTAAATATTCCAATTGATAGTTGGGGGTCGCCCCGCCCCGCAAAATGCCGTGGGCTAGAGGGTTGCCGTCAGTTTGCACCATGCAATCCCTATAAATAAAGCCGTGAGGTGATTTGGCAGCAGACACAGCGGCGTACATCGGGGCGAGGTCGCCAGAAAGTGGGTTTTTCATCCCCACAGGGACTGACATTCCGCTGGCTACAAGACGATGTTCTTGGTTTTCCACGCTTCTTGCTCCAATGGCGAAATAGCTTAACAAATCATCGAAGTAAGGTAACAGGGCTGGGTACAGTAGTTCGTCTGCTGTATGAAGCCCTGTTTGCTCTAAAATATCTAAGTGAAGCTTTCGGGCGTTATACAAGCCATTTTGCTGGTGTAACATACCCAAAAAACCCTTGCAGTCGGTGCGGGGTTTGGCTGTGTACACCCGCATGACTATTAGAACTTTGCCACTTGCGTATTGTGCCAAATCTACTAATTTGTGGGCATATTCTATCACAGCATCAGGGTCATGGACAGAGCAAGGGCCGATAATCAACAAAAGCCTGCTATCTTCACCACGCAAAATGGCCCCAATATTATTGTTTTTGCTCACTTTGAGCTTTAATTGGTTTTTTAATTCTTCGGGGGTGGGCAAGCCAGCCAATTGTTTCATGTTTTCACTTCCTATGTGTTTTTACCGATAAACTCTCGTATCAGCCATTCGATTTCTTCCTCGTGTACTGCAAATGTTTCAAAGGTGACAAATTCACCACGGGGAAAGCGGTGGTTTTGAGGGTGTTTTTCCGTCTGCAAAATTAAGGTCGGAATTTCTAGGTATATGGGATTTGCGTCAGTTGTTGCAAATTTTGCATCAATCATTATGCCTTGTCGCCGTCTATTAAGGGGTAGCATATTGCGAGCCAACTCCGAAGGAAAACCGTATAAGAGCGGGACGAACGGCGACAAAAGCCACATTGCTCGATTGGTCAAGAGGGAAGAAGGTGGGTATTGATATGGGGCAGGTGACACAAAAATCACACCTTTTATGCGGTCGGTAAACTCCGATGCAAAACGGATTGCCGAAGCAATGCCAGAAGAATGGGCAAACACAAAAACTTCCCTAATATCCAGTTTGTCCAAAAGCTCTAAATAAGTCTCGGCTTGATTTTTTGGGCTGGGGTCTGCGGGAGCATAACTTCCAAGATAACCAAAGCGGGACGGGGCAATGATACGGAAATCGTCTGCCATGCCCTCTACACTTCTAAAACCTTGGTCGTGACCACCAAAATCCCCATGGATAGACAAAATCGGCACACCTTTGTTGCTACCATAGTCCACAAAAACCGTCCTGCCGTGGCTAAGCAAAGCCTGCTCCGTCTCAAATTGTTCCAGCCAGTCCTCTGCGTCATTAAGGGCGTGGGACAGGTGCATATACTGGACGATGAAAAAGAAAAACAATGCCGAAAATATCAAGGCAAGCACCACAATCAGCCCCACAGCCATCTAAAAAACCTCGCATTTCTAAGAAATCATTTAAGTGTCAGCCTTGTCCTCATTATACACTCCGCCCCAAACCCCGTCAAGAATTTTCGGCAAAATGGTATTGACAACACTTTTGTTTGGCTGTATAATAAACACAATCCCGCAAAATGCGGGTTGGCAAATAAAGAACACGTTGGTTGGTGTAAACCGTGCAAAGTCAAAGCCAGCCAACGTGCCTTAAAGCCAAAACAGGCTCAGTGACATTTTACCTCACTGAAGCCTCTTTTGTCAAGCCCTTATAAGGGCAGAAGGAGGATTTTTTATGCAGAAATTTCTGAAAAGACTGCAAATCAAAGGATTTGCTAGTGGATTTTTAATGTGTGCCGTGCTGTCTACCACATTAGTTTTGGCAAACACGGGTGGGGTATGGCGTGAGGTGTTTTATGACGTTAATGTCGTAGTTAATGGTGTTCCCCAAAACTTCCCAGCCGATATGACACCTTTCATAACTGAAGGACGAACTTTTTTACCTGTGCGTGGTATTGCTGAAGTTTTAGATGTACCTGTAGATTGGTATGGTCCAACACGAACCGTTTATATAGGCACAATCCCACATGGAATGCCGTTTTTTCAGAATACTACACACTTTCAAAGTGGTGGTTCAGCTCATGGCGTTGGAACTGTAACAATGCTAGGGAATACTTATCCAAACTCTTTACGTTCTAACAATCGACCTGGGTCGGCTAATGCAAGCTTTTGGCGTGATTATAATCTGAATAGCCAATTCAATGAGTTGACAGGGACTATAGGTCGAATTGACGGTGCAAATACTGCTGCATCGACTATCAGTTTTATTGGTGATGGTAGAACTCTTGCTACATTCACTGTGGATGGAAATACTCATCCGACAGATATTTCTGTGGATTTGAGAGGTGTACTTATTTTAAGAATACAAATTAGCCAACCTGTAAATAGTGTTAATGCACAACATAGGGGAGCTTGGCTTGCATTTACAAATGTAATGATTGAGTAATTTTGAAAGTGTATAATCTAGCATTTGAGACATAAAGACAACCCCCATATTTTTATTTGCAGTGGGGTTGTTTTTGTTTGTTGAGGTTTTACCGCCAATACTTTCGGTCTAAGGCACGGCATTGCACGGCTTCTGCAATATGTGTAACACCTATGTTTTTTGCATCATCCAAATCCGCAATGGTACGGGCAAGTTTTAGAATTTTATGATAGCCCCTTGCGGACAAGTCCATTGTGTCATAAACCCGCTTTAGCAGGGCTTTGGAGTCGTCATCCAGAGGACAGTATTTGTCAATCAACCCACCTGAAAGTTGGGCATTGTTATAGATTTTCTCGTTCTTGTAACGCTTCTGCTGTATGGCTTGGGCTTTTTCTACATGAGCTTTAATTTGAGTGGTGGTTTCCTGTTTATCGTTGCTGAAATCTTCATAATTAACCCTTGCCGCCTCCACGTGAATGTCAATTCTATCCAGTAAAGGGCCTGATATTTTATCAAGGTACTTGCTTACATTTCGCTCGGTGCAACTACATTTGTCACCGTCACCAAAGTAACCACATGGGCAGGGGTTCATGCTGGCAACCAGCACAAAGTTACAAGGATATGTAATGGTGGAATTTACACGAGAGATTGATACCTGCCCATCCTCCATAGGTTGGCGGAGGGCTTCCAGTACATTACGTGCAAATTCTGGCAATTCGTCCAAAAACAGTACCCCATTATGTGCCAGCGAAACCTCCCCAGGACGGGGTATTTTGCCGCCACCCACCAATGCCGAATATGAAATTGTGTGGTGGGGGCTTCGGAAAGGTCTTGCATCAATCAACCGACCCTTGTCTTGGATAAGCCCAGCCACCGAGTAAATTTTTGTAACATCCAAACTTTGTTGGGAAGCAAGACCACCCAAAATACCTGGCATCCGCCTTGCCATCATGGTTTTGCCACTACCTGGCGGACCAATTAGCAAAATATTATGTCCGCCCGCTGCCGAAATTTTCAAGGCACGCTTGACCCCTTCTTGTCCACGCACATCAGCAAAGTCAAGTAAGTCTTTGCCGTCATGCGAGGTTTGTTGCGGGGGTTCTGGTTGATATTCTGACAACAGCTTGCCCTTAAAATGCTGGATTAGTTGCCCAAGACTTTCAGGGGCAAGCACTCTAGCTCCTTCCACCAAGGCGGCTTCACGGGCGTTGTCGGGTGGCACAATACAAAGGCGGTTGCCATTTTCCACTGCGGAATGTACCATGGGCAGAACCCCATGAATTGGGCGAAGCTTACCATCCAACGACAATTCTCCCGCAACAAAAATATCCTTCAAGGCGGTGGCTGGCAATGCTCCCATGGACACCAAAATACCTAGTGCTATGGGTAAATCGTAAGCGGGTCCTTCTTTGCGTATGTCCGCAGGGGCAAGGTTTACGGTAATTCGTTTTGGTGGCATCACCGCCCCAGAATTGCGTAAGGCCGTCCGCACCCGTTCTTTGCTTTCTTTTACAGCAGAATCGGGCAAGCCAACAATGTCAATGCTTGGCATCCCGCCAACCATGTCCACCTCAACTTCAATGCGTGTGCCATCCACACCATGCAATGCCCCTGATATTATTTTTGCAACCAAAAAATCACCTCACGTAAAAAACGACGGGTAGCCGTCGCAATATTCACTATACATCGTTATCGTCTATGTACCTCTTAAAAACTTTAAGCAAAAGACTTATGATTTTACCTGCAACCGCTGCCAAAAGGGCAATTCCCGCAGGTTCTATTACCGAACCTAATGCACCAACATAACTCATCACCCAATCCAAGCCACTCCAACAGGAATAGTCCATCCCCGACATGGTAGACAATGGAAGAATTATGAAGAACACGAATACCAAAAACCAAACAAGATACCATATATATCGGGGTATCTTTTTCCTGTATTTATTTTTGAATTCTTGCTCATCTTTATAAATTTGATATTTAAGTTGCTCATATTTTTTCTGCATTTCGGGTATCACGCTTATAGCGTGCGTAGCGTCAGGGTCCTCTATACTTGCTTCTGTGCTTACAGATTTTGATTTATCGTCAAAGTCGCTTTTTGGTGTTATCCTAATTTTGCTCATAGTCAAAAAGCCTTTCAAAGTCCGCTCTTATATCACCATCTGTCATAAACGCTAATTTCTCTTTGTGCCACTGCTTATCCCAAGCACCATTTTTTTCGTGAGTCCAGTCTACCAGTTTTGTAGCTGACCATTTGCCGTGATTTTCTAAGGTGGCAGACACTATTTCTTCCAGTTCCAAAAACATACTGTCATTTGCATTTGGTAGACCTGCGTCACTTTTTTGTGCATTGTACACATTCAAAAAGACGGGTCCATATGGCCAAGCCCTTGGCTTTTCATCAAATAATGGCTTTTTGTTAATGACAAGATGATGACCATAACAAATATAAAGCCACTTCTGGATTTGTGTCACATTAGGCTGATACCCTTCATCAGTGGCTCTCTTATGGAGATAAGCCGCAAATTCAACACTATTAACCATGGATTTATCCCTCCTTCTGTTTTTTCGACAAAAAACACATTTCTTTATATCATTATAATAACACAAGCCCAATATTTGGGCAAGCCCCTTTTTCATGCTACCTCACCTCTTTTACATACTATTCCCTGAAAATTGAGTTGAAAACAAAGAAGACCCCGCAACAAAGCGAAGCCCTCTTCCTTTAGTGTACACTTATTACTTTCTAAGATTAAAGAAAGATATTTTCTCACTAAGCATTTCTGCTTGGCTATTAAGCTCCTGCGAAGCGGCGGCGGTTTCTTCTGCGTTTGCGGAGTTTTCTGCAACAACTTGGCTAATATCATCTACATTTTCGGCAACGGCAGATATGGAGCTAAGTTGTTGGTTAGAAATATCAACAATTTGCGAAACCAATTCGGATGTTTCACCAATGTTTGCTGTGATGGTGTTGAAAGATACAGCAACCTCTGATGCAGCCATTGCACCTTCGTCTGCGGCTTCGGTATTATTTACGATGATAACCGAAGTGTCTGCAGCGGATTTTTGGCTGCGTCCCGCAAGGGTGCGGACCTCGTCAGCCACCACGGCAAAACCTTTACCATGCTCACCAGCCCTTGCCGCTTCTACGCTGGCATTAAGGGCAAGAAGGTTGGTTTGGAAGGCGATGCTGGTGATGGTATCAATAATTTCCGAAATACCTTCGCTGGATGTTTTAATCTTGTTCATGGTGTCCATCATAGATGATACAATTTCATCACCTTGTGCGGCATAGGTTTGGGACAACTTGGAGCTTTGTTCTGCCGACGCAGCATTGCTACTGGCTTGGGTTGCTTTTTGTTGTATCAAGCCCATAGAGTTGTTAAGTTGCTCTATGGCGGCGGTTTGTCTGGAAGCACCTTCTGCTAAGTACATGGAGCTTTGAGAGATTTGGTCAGAACCAACCACAACGTGCTTTGATGCAACTGATATATCTGTCATTGTGGTGTTGAGAGAGTCTAAAATTTGGTTTAGTGCAACTTTTATTGGTTCATAAGAGCCTACATAATCACGGTTGACGGATGGTGTCAAGTCGCCCTCTGCCATGCGTCCAAGGATTTCTGCAATTTCTTCAATGTATGACTCTGTGATTCTATTCACCTTGTTGCAAGCGTTTCTCATCACATCAAAATGCCCATGGAATTCGCCTTCCAAATCACTAAAATCGCCAATGGTCATTAGCATTAAATTGTGTTCTATTTGGCATAGGGGTTCTTCTACAGATGTTACCAAATTATTTAGGTCGGTAACAAGCGATGCCCAACTACCCTCGAATTTGCTTGTATCAATCTTTTCGTCAAAATTACCACCTGCGGCAGTTTTTGCGAGTATTGCAACAGATTCGCAAATCTCTTTAAGCTTGAAGGAGATGGAGCGTAAAGTTTCTGGCAAAATCATTTTTCTGCCTGGCATGTCAGAAATACTTAAATCGAAGTTGCCTTCTTTTAGTTGGTTAAGTGCAGCTAAAAGACTTCGAACGTCTGCCACAGCACCATCTTGCAGTTTGTTTAAGCTTTCCACCACTTCCCTAAAAGAGTTTTGGTATTTGCTTTCATCGGCACGATATGCGGTGTCACCAACCACATTAAACTGATAGTCGGCGTTTTTAAGGTCGTCTACCAAGCTTCTTACTGTGGTTACAAGCCCAGCGATGTCTTGGTTTAGCTCACCAATTTCATCCTTTGCCATGGATTTGCTTATATTTACGTTAAGATTACCCTTTGTAGCTTCTTTTATTGTGCCAGCAACCTCTTTTAGTGGACGTAGAAAGCTACGTGAAATGAAAAGGAATGTGAAAGCGGTTACAAGAACCAAGATTACGGCAATGGTGATAAGTATTGGTGCTAAGGCTCGCCAAACGGAAGCGGTTGTTATGTCGGCTGGAATAACCGCTACCAAATACCAACTAGTTGAAGGTATCATGGATTGTATGAAATAAGAGTCTATATCTTCAAAGTTAGGGTGTTGAAAAATCGCTTCACCATCCAAAATTCTGGATGATATTGAGGTGTATTGTGGCACATTTGACAAAAGTCGAAACCCATTCTGCTGGGTTCGCATTAAGGCGGGGTTGGGATGGGTGATAATTTCGCCATTTGAACCGACCACAAAAAGATAACCGCCATCAGTTACATCAAGGGATGAAACAATGTTGGCAAAGGGGTCTAAGTCGACATTAATATCCGCAATGCCTGCCAAAGATATTGACAGACCACCAACGACTTGTTGGTTAAACCCTAACCAATTTCCAACCTGCTCCGCATTAAGGGCGCTATCACGCTGGGTAATGCCAATTACATAGTCATAAACCGTGTTGCGTACAGCGGTGTATACAACCGCAAAAGCCACAATCAAGCCGATTAGAGAAAACAGTGTCATGCCCAAAACCAGCTTGTGGGATAGTTTCAAATTCTTCATTTGTCCATCTCCTTTATAACTAATTAATTTTGTTGATTTTTGAACAAATATCGACATCTTTAGAATATCATAACACAATTTCTTGCCATTTACAACCCTAATATACAACTTATTATGTGACAAAAATAGTAAAGACCCGCCAAGGCAAGGTCTTTACTCTATAATTATAACGCATCAAAAGCTAACATTTACTCTTTTATTTACGCAATTCTGCCCCAAAGGCTTCGTTTACGGCTTTTAGGATTTTTTCTGTGGCTTTTACAGCTTCTTCATCGGTTAGGGTTCGGTCGTCGGCTCTGAATGTTAGATTGTATGCCATGGATTTTGTGTCTGCGGGCAGTTTGTCCCCTGTGTAGATGTCAAAGAGGTTAATGCCACGCAGGATTTTGCCGCCAGATTGCTTGATGCAGCTGGATAATTCGCCATGGGTTATGTCATCTTTAACAACCAGTGCCAAATCACGCTGGATTTGTGGGTAACGAGGTAAGGGTCTATATGCCTTAATCATCTGGGTCTGTTCACGAAGTAGGTCAAAATCCAACACAGCCACATAACAAGGTGTGCCAATTTCATAGTTTTCTGCCACCTGTGGGTGGATTTGCCCGCAATATCCTAGGTTTTTATATCCTGCATTGCGCCCAGGGTGCATAAATGGCGTGCAAGTTACTGGGCTAAAGTCCTGTGGCGTTTCGTCCAAACCAAACACACGCCCGAGGGTTTCAACAACCCCTTTAATTGCATAAAAATCCATATCACCATAACCGCCCACGACCAAATACTCGTATTCATTGGGTAATTCGCCGTTTTCGCTGGGCAAATATAATTTAACCAACTCAAATAGGCGGGCTTCTGGGCTTCTGCGGTTGTAGTTGGTGGATAGTGCTGTTAAAATGCTGTTTATTGGGTTGGTACGCATGATGCTTGTATCCTCGCCTAATGGGTTGATGATTTTTACGGCATCACGCAATCGGTTGTCTGGTTGGATTAGCAGTTTGTCAAACACTTTGGGGCTTTCAAAGGCGTATGTTAGCATTTGAGAATAGCCCAGTGATACCATGGTTTCGACTAATTTATCCTCCATGCGTTGGTGGTCAGTTTTGCCTCCCACATTTGATGAAGCAGCCACAACTGTGGGGATGTTGTCGTAACCATATAGGCGGGCAACTTCTTCTGCTAAATCCTGCCAAATTTCTAAATCATAGCGGTAGGTGGGGATTGTGGCTGTGTTACTGTCCACCTTGATGCCTAAACGCCATAAAAGTTCAGCGATTTTTGTCTCGTCTACATCAATACCTAGTAGGGCGGTGATTTTAGTGGGGTCAAATTCCAGTTTACGCTCTAAACGTGGGGAGGGGTAACAGTCTACAAGACCTTCCACGATGTCGCCACATTCCAGCATCTTCACTAATTCCAAAGCACGGTTGATGCACGCAAGTGCCAAGTTGGGGTCAAGTCCCTTTTCGTATCTTCCACTACTATCTGTTCGCAAACCCAGCCTTTTAGAGCTTTGACGAATGTTTACCCCGTTAAAATTAGCAGACTCAAATAAAATTGTTGTTGTATCATCCAAAATTTTAGAATGTTCGCCACCCATGATGCCAGCAATGCCCACGGCACGGGTTTCATCTGCGATAACAAGCATGTCGACATCCAAGGTGCGTTCTGTGCCGTCAAGGGTTACAAGTTTTTCGCCTTCCCTAGCGTTGCGTACCACAATTTTGTCACCATGTATAGCACGGATGTCAAAAGCGTGCATGGGTTGACCCATTTCAAGCATTACATAGTTGGTAATGTCCACAATATTGTTGACGGGGCGTAAACCGCAAGCAATCAGCCTTGTCCGTAACCACTGGGGCGAAGGGCGAACCTTAACATTCTCAACAACCGCCGCCACATAACGGCTACAAAGCTTATCATTCTGGATTTCGACAGCGATGCGGTCATTAGTGGGTTTTTCCAATTGGTAATTCGTAACTCGTAATTCACAATTAAACGTCGCAGACGTTTCCCTCGCCATTCCTATTATCGAGAAACAGTCTGGGCGGTTTGTGGTAATCTCAAATTCCACAACATCTTGGCGTATGCCCAAAATATTAACGGCATCTTCTCCTAAGGGTTCTGGTTTAGGGAATATATAAATACCGTCTTCAGGAGCTTCAGGAAAATCTGCACGGCTATAACCCAGCTCCTCTACAGAACACAGCATCCCTTCGGACTCCTCACCCCTAATTTTACCCTTTTTAATTTTAAGTCCGTCAGCCAAATTTGCACCATGCAAAGCCACGGGAATATAATCACCAACGGTTAGGTTGGTTGCGCCTGTCACAATCTGCTTAAACTCGTCATTTCCTATAGCTACTTTTGTAACTACTAGTTTGTCAGCGTCTGGGTGTTTGCGTATATCTTCAATGCGACCAACAACCACGCCAGTAATTTCTGCTCCCAAATGGTGGATTTTTTCCACTTTAGAACCACTCATTGTCATTTTGTCCGCAAACTCGTTAAGTGGTATATCTATATCAACAAAATCTTTTAACCAAGACATTGGTAAATTCATATTAGTCCTCCTGCATTTCCCTCTCTAAAATTGCTTCAAAAAACGAATATCGTTGTCGAACAATAGACGCATATCGTCGATATTGTAGCGTTGCATGGCAATCCGCTCCAACCCCATGCCGAAGGCGAAACCGCTGTATTCATCGGGGTCAATGCCACAGTTTCTAAGCACATTCGGGTGAACCATTCCGCAACCTAAAAGCTCAATCCAACCCTCGCCTTTACATAGGCGACAGCCCTTTATCCTTGTGGCATCGCCACCGCAACCAAAGCAAGAAATGTCCATTTCTGCCGAAGGCTCTGTAAAAGCAAAATGATGGGGGCGGAAGCGGGTTTTAACATCCTCGCCAAAAAGGGTTTGGGCAAACACTGTTAATGCCCCCTTTAGATGCCCCATGTGTATGCCCTTGTCCACAACAAGCCCCTCCATTTGGTGAAAAACGGGGCTGTGAGTGGCATCAATGTCATCCGAGCGAAAAACCTTCCCAGGGGCAACAATGGCAATTGGCAATTTGCCCTCCTCCATTTTGCGGATTTGTACGGGGCTTGTCTGGGTACGTAAAACATGACCGTCTTCAACGTAAAAAGTGTCCTGCTCATCCCTTGCTGGGTGGTGGGCGGGGATGTTAAGGGCTTGGAAGTTGTGGTAATCCGTTTCAATGTCAGGTCCTGTGGCGATTTCGTAACCCATGCCCATAAAAATATTACAAAGCTCCTCAATTATCATAGTCATAGGATGTTTTGTTCCGATGCTAGTGGCTCTACCAGGCAAGGTAACATCAATATGTTCGCTTGCCATTGCCTGTGCCATCTCCGCCTTGTGAAGGGTGTTTTTGCGGGCTTCTAGTGCTGTTTCAAGTTCTTCCCGCACCTCATTGGCGATTTGCCCCATAACAGGGCGTTCTTCGGCTGATAAAGCACCCATGCCACGTAAAATCTGTGTAAGTTCACCTTTTTTACCGAAAATACTGACACGTAAATCATCCAAAGCTCGCATATTATCAGCACCAGCCATGCCAGCCAGTGCCTTATCTTTTATTTGCATCAATTCTTCTCTCATATAATCCCTGCCTTCTTTTTTGGTATCACTTTTGTAATTTTAGCAAATGATTGGTGTTAAGTCAAGGTTTATTGGGGCATATAAACAAATTGATTTTGCTGTGGACACCAAAGCCATTTTTGACCCGCCACGACCAAATCAAAATAATTGTCATCATTAAGGTGCATCAACTGAATGTCAAAGGTGGCAAAGTTAACCCCCTGTCTATCCGAAGATGGTTTGTCATGGTTATAATTTGTAGGAATAATCTGAATTTCTTGTATGAAATCGAAGTCCCATGTATAAACTCGAATGTGCTTAACGTAAGGGTCACCTTGATTTTCTCCTCCTGTTAAAAGCGGAGCATTCACAAGTATACTGACCCCCTCCCTTGTGTCATAACTTTCGTTTAACTGCCTATGTTGATGTTCTTCACGACGAACTTCCGCAAAACTACCATCCAAATAGGCAAAATGATGGATTACTTGGGTTTCTCCTGCACCTTCCATCCATCCATAACTCCATGTCTCTGCTTCCTTGTCTATCCAAAGACGAACACTAGTAATTCTGTCCGTCAGCTGTTGATTAAAGACAAATTGCCCCAAGTCAGCATCCCAAAGCCAGTGATAATGACGTCCCCAGACTGGGTATCTCTCACTATGAAGATAACTAAACAGACGCATATCCAAGTAACCGTCAAAATTTAGGTCGATAAATGATGGTTGCATTAAATTGCTGTCAATGTCATTAAAGGGCGATGTTAGCTGGCGTAAGCCTGCTATTTCTTGGATAAGCCTGTGTTCTTCGTCATAAATACGTATGATTGTGTCGAATATAGGGAATGGGTCATTTTCGTTTGATGGTACTTGGCTAAGTATACGGTGTAAGCTTAGGTTGGTTTGCTCTCCTATTCGCTTATGGGTTATGAATGTCAGTGGTTCTGGGCGGTATTCTCCCAGCACTTCGTCCGCAATTCCATAATACTCCACATTTTCTATGTACTCTACATCACTGCCATTGCAAGCCACTAAAAGTAATGACATAATCGCAATCACAAGGACTGACACTTTCTTTTTCATGTGACACCCCCAAAGTCCGTAGGGACGCACATATGTACGTCCCTACGATTTTTATAATTACTTCTCCAAAAACTCCATTTGGTCTTTTAATTCTTGTGGTACAGGTCTATCCATTTTATCTATCTTTTGAATCATATTGCCCAGTTTTTGAATGGCTTGCTTATTCTGCAAATCACGGAGTTTTAGAGGTTCTGAATACTGCGGGTTTGTAGAAAGTCTTTCCCGTACTTCTTCTGGGAATGGACAATACATAGCCATGATTTTACGGGCAACTTTGTTAAGTCGTTGGGAGCCGTTACATTCGTACATCAACCAGTCAACATAGTTGTTTACAAACACGGCACGATAGACGTTTCTGGCACGCATAATCTCGGTTTTTACGCTGGATTTGGCATCCATGGATAAATCTTTGTTGTTGCGGTAAAATTGGAGGTATGTGAAATATTCGCTGGTAAGGGATGGGTATGTTGCATCCGACCACCTTGCACCCTGCACACGTTTGCACATTTCCCAGCGGAACTCGCCCGCCAAGCGTATTAGGGCTTGTTTCGTATCTTCCAAATAGAAGGCAGGGAAGAACATTCTGGCACTGGTATTGCGGTTGCGCCCTTCAATCTCTTGCCACAAGGCCCCTCGCACGCCCACATTAGGCATTAGGATGAAATTGGGCATAACCTCCACATCTAGCTGTGTGCTGTTAATCTCCAGCTCTTGGTTGCTATAAACAACTTCACGATGAAATGCGGAAAAGTCCAATTTTAAGATTTCGTCCATGACTTCTGACAGCTTGTCTGCCGTTACAAGCGATGTTTTTAGGCTACGTTGCACATTGCTGTCAGCAAACACAGGCACATAAGAAGAAACACGCCCAAAGGTAATTTTGTTTCCGATTGGGAAAACACTTTCCAGCTCGAAAAGCATTTTACCCTCTTTGTCCGCAAGCAAGCGTTTTTCCTCTTTTTCAGCATCAGGACCATGCAACCGTTTAGATTGGATAATATCTTTAACACTGCTGGCGTAATCCGTGTCCAAGTCACCTTGGCTTGGCTCTTTTTCACCATTGTAAATGGCTGTTAGCCATTCGGTAATGGTGTAAACGCCACGGCTAGGGTCGCCTTTATAGCTGTCTGCGATAGAGTATAGGTAATCAGCATTTTCTACTCCCGCTAAAGCCGCATCCATATATCCAAAATTCAAAAACATTTTGATGACCGTTGGAACATTGTCGTCCCGCAGGCTTTTAAGAAACACGGGGGTGTAAATTTTGAAAAAGTCGCTGGTAATTTCACGACGTAGACGGTAAACATTATCTTCTGTGCTGGTTCTGTCACGCACTAACGTAAAATCATGGATGTTGCGAGCAAAACGATTGGCATCTTCTTCTGCAATTTCAGAATACTCCAAAATTTCATAAAGAGAGTCTTTTAAGTTTTGCTTTACGCCACCGTCAAGCTCAGGGGCGTCGGACAGTGCTTCTGTACCACGCTTTGCCGCCGCCGCTTCTTCATAACCACCCCAACGCTGAGCAAGCAGGGTCTGGTCCGCTCCAGGCATACCCTGCAAAAAGTCGCCAATTTGCTTTACAAGTTTACC
>WQZZ01000021.1 GCA_009780485.1 Defluviitaleaceae bacterium
CCCATACGCAAAAGCACGCTTCGCTCGATGGCGGGGGTGGTGTTTTCGTAACCCAGTTTCAGTAAGGGGTCTACCACCTGTTCTGTTAATTTCCAGAATTTATCTTTTAATTCTTGGTCGGATAATTCCGTTAAATGGGTTCTGCGTTTCTCGAAATCATCATTTCGCTTCAATTTGTTGCACCGCCTTTCTGATGTATTCAGTGTCTGTTTTTGTTTCTGATGCCAAATATTCTAAATCTGTTTGGGTTAGTTTTTTGTCCCCAAGCCCAGTTAGGGCATTTCGGATATAAGATGCTCGCAACCTACTTAAATCTGCGTCCCGCACCTTAATTCCTTCTGGGCTTTCTGGTAAAATAATACTTTCGCCCGCTACTTCCGTGTCTGTGTCACCAAATTTGATGCTTATACCGTTTTTACGAGCAAAATCTAGCTGTGGGCGGATGTGCTTACCAGCTCCTGTATATTCCGTTTCTTGCACAACAATTATCTGGTCGTCCCGCATTTCCTGTGCAAGTGCAATGGTAGCGGCGAGAGATGTGTTGCCAGCAGGACCACGCTCCAGACCTTCCAGGCTTGCCAGCAGTTCGGTGGCGTAAAACACTTCACCTTGACCCACTAGCACATATCTATCCATGTAACGCAGGGGGCGGGCGGCAGAGCGTGGCATGTCGCTACGGTCTGGCCAAGTGGCGAAAGGTATGCCGAATCCTGTATGACCCGTGGTGAAGGATTTGCGGTTAAAATGCGCATCGCTTGCCATGTGCAAACCACTGAGATTGACGGAAGAAGCAACAACCTGAGCATTGCAACCCGCCTTTGTCAACCCACGGGCTGTACCAGTTATGTTGCCACCGCCAGCATGGGTCACAACCACCACATCAGGGTCTTTGCCTGTCATTTGTCGGATTTGCTGTGCGACTTCCATTCCGAGGGTTTCCACGCCAGCAATACCAAAAGGCGAGTATAAGCTGGCAGAAAAGTAACCAGTTTCTTCTAAAATTGTTAAAAATTTATAAAACAGCTCGGGACCCACCGACATTTGGATGACTTCTGCCCCCAAAGCTTCGCATTTGCGGGCTTTTTCAAGAATTTCAGGCTGACCCACCTTTTTACTGTCAAAACATTCTTGCACAATTATGGCTTTTAATCCTTGTTTTGCTGCTTGGCTTGCAACTGCCGCTCCATAATTTCCGCTGGTAGCCGCCGCAACACCTTTGAAACCCAGTTTTTTTGCGGTATGTACTGCCAAAGCTGCCCGTCTGTCCTTAAAGCTTCCAGATGGATTTGATGCTTCGTCCTTCATAAAAATCCTTGCACCGAAGCCTGATTTTGCGTATTTTCTAGCCAGTGCGGTGATGTTTTTTAGTTCCATCATAGGGGTTGCACCAACACCCACATTCCGCTGAATTTGGGTTATTTCATCCAGATTGTAGCCAATCGCTGACATCATTGCCTCATAATCAAAGGAAATATTGTCAGTTTCAAATCGCCCAAAGTCAATACCCAGAGATGATTGCAAAATCTGGTTCTTGCGCCCCATTACGGCGGTGAAGCTCATATCCTTAATCATCGAACAACACCTCCCTAGCAACACGCCCAATTTCTGCAATTTCAGGGATGTATCCACCGTAGTCAATATTTGTAGCTGGCTCTACTTCTTCTAGAATACCACGCTCAGTACGCCCTGTCACCGTTGTAATGACAGCATTTTCACCGACCCTAAAATCTTCGGTCAAATAACCCTTAACCCACATCATCAGTGGCAATCCAGCCGTGTCCTCTGGTATACCATAAGCACGACTTTTCTCATCTAAAATAACAGAGCGAATCTCAACCCAAGTCCCTGCTTTTACAATCATTGGGCGACCTTCTTTCCGTTCTTAATCAACTTGCGAAAATCCCCCATAATTGCCCTTGGCACAGGGATGTCCAACATGGTTATAAGACCAGCATCGGCATTTATCACATGAGGGATGCAGTTGACAGCCATGGCAATTGTGCCAAGTCCACCGTCAATTTCGGGCTTTATCGCCATGGACACTGGTGGTGTGCCTGTAAGTTCTATATAATCGCCAGTTTGCACCCCAACCATTTCAGGCTCGATTTGCTGGGGGTGGTACATGTCAATTACAACTTCACCGTTTTTAGTGCCTTGGGCAGTCATATTGACCCCTGCAAGATTACCCTTACCAGCGAACCCATAGGGGGATTTTCTGTCAACATCTGTAATTATGGGCTTCATTTGCTGTTCAAATCCATCAATGTCTAACCCTAAACCTTCCGCAATCATTGCCACGGACTCTGCAAAGCCCACGTGTCCCGCTACAGTGTGGTTTTTCAAGCCTTCCGCAAATTCCTCCTCACTAAGACCCACGCCCTGCTCACGCATAACCGTTGGACCAAAAGGCGACAGGGAGTTGACACGTTTGCACATAACCCTAGAAACATCAACCATACAGGCAGACAGGCACACGGCAAGCAAGTCCATAACCAGCCCAGGGTTGATGCCTGTGCCAAGGACAGAAATGCCGTTCTTACGTGCAATATCATCAATTTTTTGTGCAAGTTCTGGTTGCTGTGCGGTGGGGTATGCCATTTCCTCTGCAATCGTCACCACATTCAATCCCTTGTTTGCTAAAATTTCAATTTTTTCGTATGCACCCTCGGTAAAGCTGTCGGTGCAAAGTAACACCACATCAGCACTTTTTGGGGTGATTGCCTTGTCAACGTCATTGGTAATTACAAGGTCAACTTGCCCCGACTTAGCTTCCATGCCCAAAACCTCATACATACCCTTACCCTGTCGCCCAGCATTACGGCAACAAATACCCGTAATTTCCACACCTGTTTTAGCCAACATCATTCTAGCCATACCTTGCCCCATTGCACCAAAACCCCAAATTGCAACTTTTACGTTTTCCATATTATTTTGTCCCTCCTAATATTTTTCGGATTATAAAATCGGTTACTTTCGGTGTATTTTCATATAAATCAGGCAAATAGACCCGCTCTGTGTATTTATGTATGTCCTTGCCCCACGGACCAATGTTTAACACGGGGGCAGACAGCTCTTTAATAAGGTCAAGTCGCATGGAGTAGACCCCGCTCATTAACATATTGTTGTCCATATACTCAATAACATCATCGTCAGACACAAACATGGAGTAACTCAGGTCGGAAATGCCTGTGTAGATGTTTTTGATTTGTGCATCAAGCCCTAGCGTGTTTCTGGTGAAGTCACAGGCTTCTACTATCACTTGGTTTACCTTAGCGGACGCTTCACCAAGCATTTTGTTATTGACAGCGGGATAAAACGGTGGTGACACGGCAAGCACCACAATTGGTGACTGGTCGATAATGTGCATCAAGGTAAATGCGATAATTTCATTAATGCCGTTAATCATACTGATTTGCTTGGTGTGGTATCGTTCGTTTATGCCTGCCTCTAATTCCTTAAATGCTGATACAAAGGTTTCGCCACCGTCTGACACGGCTTGCTGATAAACCTCACTAAAGTATTTTACATTGGTTTTCCACGGCAAAGGCGTGAAAGACTCGCCATTAAGCTCCAAAAATACCTCATATGAATGGTTCATGCCATTAATAACACTGTCGAAGGCTTTTGTTGCATATTCTTGAAGTGTTCCCATAATTTCCTTAGGGGATTTACTTGCGGTCAAAACGCTCATGTATCCCATAGCTGCATCTGGCAAGGAAACATTGTACACCTGCTTGCTATCTTTACTGTACAACCACGTTGGCGGTGGAATTACAGCGTTTCCATATTTTTCTATGTACATTGGGCTAAGTTCTGTCATACGGACAATCTCCGCAAGCAGGTTGACAGGGTTAAGTCCCTTAAAAATCATGCCTGTGTGGGCAAGCTTACCACGGACATACACTACAGGCATCACCTTACCAATACTGCCGTCGTGGTAGATTGTACGCCCAGCATCCTCCCGCTCATGTCCTTCGATGTCCATGGTTAATACAATTTTCAAATCAAATTTGTCTGTAAGTTGTTTTAGGAGTTCAACTGCCCCAATCATGCCAGCGGACAGGTTTTCTTCATCAGGCACGGACAAAAATATTACATTACCGTTAAAGTCAGCCTCAGATGCGTATTGCTCCATCAATGCCATGTGGACAGCCCCGCCACCCTTCATGTCGGCGACACCTCGCCCGAACAGCCAATCACCACTATCCAAATCCTCTTTCACCGCTTGAGGTAAATCCATCTTGCCCTCTCGAAAAGCCCGTGTAATATCGTGGGGTGATAATGACAAGTGGCGCAAATGCTTATAATCCTCTGTGTCAACCGTGTCGCAGTGGTGTATTAGCACAATCGTTTCCGTACCTTGCCCTTTAATCATCGCCCAAGGTACAACCCGACCCAAGCGGTCATTAGGGATAGGGAAAAACCCGCAATGGTCGGAATTTTTATTGAAATACGGCACACTGTCAAACCATTTTTGGAAAAACGGTTGAACATCCCGCTCTAATTCCGTTCCTGTGTCTGTTGCAACTGCCACAAAGTCTAACATCAGTTGCTCAATCCGCTGTTTTAAGCTACTCACTCGTTACACCTCCAAATCTTGACGCAAAAGTGGCATGGACATACAACGTGGACCGCCACGCCCACGGGACAACTCTCCACTGGCAAAGGTTAGTACGTTTTCTTCACCTAACTCCTTACGTAAAAGGTCGTTGGTACGGGGGTTTCTGTCGTATGCGATAACCCGTCCTGGAGCAAGAGTTAGCACATTTGCTCCGTCATTCCACTGCTCCCTGTCGGCGTGGACTGGGTTATCGCCGCCACATTTAATAAATTTTGCGTCACATTTTAAGTAGGTGTCTAAAATCTTTTTTAAGCTCCAATCACTTAAATCCTTGGCGTTTGGATTGCCCCGCTCCATGGCATAGGCGTGGATAAGGTCTCCCATGTATTTTTCGTAAATTAGGAATTTACCCACATCAAGCTGGGTAAAAATGGTGTCGAGGTGCATACAATTCCGTTGTTTCGGTATTTCTAAGACCAGCACATTTTTAATAGCTGACTTTTCGTCGGCAAAGATTTTTTCGGCAAGCAACTCAATGCCCTCGGGGTAGGTGCGTTGGGAAATGCCCACCGCCATGGTCTGGGCATCCAACAGCAAAATGTCACCACCTTCCACATAAGACGGCAAGTGGCGTTCGTAATAATAACTGTTGTCTGCCTGTGCATAATGGGGGTGGTGGGCAAAAATATATTTGCTGAAAATGGTTTCACGGTTGCGGGCGGCAGACCACATACGGCTAATTGCCACATTGTTACCAATGGAAGAAAATGGGTCACGAGTAAAATATAAATTGGGCATGGGATTTATTACAAAAGAGCTGGGTTTAGGCAGACGCAACTTGCTTAATGCCCCATTTTGCCTAGGCATATTAAGCTGGTCAAAGGTGATACCTGACATTGTTGCTAAAACCAACTCTTTTTCGGTTTTGTAACTGGTTTCAAAATGAGTTGTAACTTGCTTTTTGAAGTATTCGTCAAACCCACTTCCAGACTCCTCCACAAATTCGTTGATAAAGTTTTGTCGCACTTGGGGGCTTGTTTCCAAGGCTTCCGCCGCCAAATCTACCAAATATACAACTTCAACACCTTCACTTCGCAAGGTATTTACAAAACCGTCATGTTCTCTTTGTGCCTGTTCCACAAAAATAACGTCTTCAAAAAGCATTTCGTGGCTGTTTTCTGGCGTAATCTCCGACAACTCGTCACCAGGGCGGTGAACCATCACCTTTTTTAGTTTGCCAATTTCACTGTTTACATTTATCGGCTTGCTCATCAAATCTCCCTCTCGTCTTTTGTTGATTTAATTATAACAGATTAGAAGTCAACTTGGAATAGATAGGAAAAATTTTATATACGAATAGTAAAATTTTTCCAACAATCGGATTTTTTTGTTGACATCCTGAAAATAATGTGGTAAAATTTATTAAAAGGTAATTTTTTACAACGATGGAGGGTATATTATGAACGGAGTGCAAGAGGTCCAGACGCCTAAAAATATTCCCAGGGACAACAAGGTACATAACCTGCCAGTGGATATGATTCACCCTAACCCCTACCAACCCCGTAAGTATTTTGAGCCAATGGCATTGGTGGATTTGGCACAATCCATACGCCAATATGGGCTTATGCAGCCTATAAGTGTGCGAGCCGTTGAGTATGGCAAATATGAGCTAGTAGCAGGGGAGCGTCGTTTGCGTGCAAGCAAACTGGCAGAGTTAAAGGAAATTCCTGCCCTTATTGTGGATATAACTGACACAGACTCCGCTGCACTTGCCATGGTGGAAAACCTTTTGCGTCAGGATTTGAATTATATAGAAGAAGCAGAGGGTTTCGCCCTATTGCTTGATAACCACGGTATGACACAAGAGGATTTGGCAAACAGACTGGGCAAAAACCAAAGTACCATAGCCAATAAATTACGTTTGTTAAAACTCCCTAGAAGCGTTAAACGTGCCTTGGTTTATAAAAATTTATCCGAACGTCACGCACGTGCTTTGTTAAAAATCCAAAAGGATGTGACGGAGGATAAAGCTGAGGAAGTTATGTTGTCCGTTGTCGAAAAAGTGGTGGCAGAGGAATTGACCGTACAAAAAACCGAAGAACTTATCAAACAAATTTTGTCTGGTAAAGAAAGTAAGTCGAAGTCTAAAACAGCACCAAAAATGAAGCTACATATAAAAGATTTGCGTATTTTTACCAATACTGTCAAACACGCAATTGGCATCATGCAAGACAGTGGACTAAACACTGATTATCAAGTGGAAGAACACGAGGATGGCTGTACGATTACCGTAAAAGTTACATACTAAGTGTAATTATATGCAAAAGTGGTATGTATGGGTGGTTATTGCCCACCCATACAAGATGCGGTGCATTTGTGTAAAATAATATGTAATTCCCTAAAAAAATAAACCCATTCAACAAATCTAATGGGTTTATTTTTTAGAAGCCGTAATAACACGGTCATGTCCTGACAAGTCTTTTGTTATTTTGATATTTGAGAAGTTGCCTTCTTGTAGTATGCTTTTAACAGCAGTACCTTGGTTGTATCCTATTTCAAAATAAATCCTGCCGTTTTCTACAAGCCAGTCTTTGGCTTGGTCGACAATATTTCGGTAAAAATCTAGACCGTCTGCACCACCATCAAGGGCTTTTTTGGGTTCGAAATCCTTGACGCTGGCATCCAGACCTTCAATGTCGAATGCTGGGATATATGGCGGGTTGGATACGATAAAGTCGAATTTTTCACCCTTTGTAAGGTTCTCAAAAAGGTTGCTTTGCAAAAAGTTATCAGGCACACCGACAATGCGTCTAAAGTTGGATTTTGCCACGGCTAAGGCTTTCGGGCAAATATCCACCCCTGTCATTTTAATGTTGTGGGACATGGTTAGGGCGATACTTATACAACCGCTGCCTAGCCCTATTTCAAGCCCTTTTGACCCCTTTTCTTCTGCTTCAAAAACTTGATGAACCAGAAATTCCGTGTCATCACGGGGGATTAGCACATCTGGGCTAATCTCTAGCCTAAAGCCCATAAAATCCCAATGACCGAGAATGTATTGAATGGGCTTGCCTGTCTGTCGTTCTGTTATCATATTACTGAACCGCTCGAATTCAGCGTTTGTCAAGGTTTTATCCCATGTAAACAGTTGGCTTGGTTTGTCAATGCCCAGTAAGCCCAGTAGTAACTGGTCGGCTTCTTGTCCATCAATTTGTTTCTTGCCCCATGCCCTCAACTCCACTATTTTCAACACTCTTGCCCCTTTCCGCTTCAAAAACCCCTTCAAGGGCGGCGATTGCCACTTCTAGCTGTTTTTCGTCAGGCACTGCGGTGGTTATCCTTTGCAACATAAATCCAGGCCAGCTAAGTATACGTACAATGATAGAATTGCTGATACCCGCCCAGCGGATAACTTCAAAGCTGATACCTGCAATAAAAGGCACAAACAGCACACGGGAAACCAAACGAAGCCACATTTCATCCGTGCGTACAAATAAGAAAAATATCATAGATATAAGCATTACGAATAACAAAAAGCTTGTGCCACAGCGTTTGTGCAGGCGACTGTGTTTGGCGGCATTTTCTGGGGTTAATTCTTCCCCTGCTTCGTAACAATTTATCACCATATGCTCTGCCCCATGATATTGAAATACTCGCTGAATATCTTTCAATCGTGAAATTAGCCCAAGATAGATAAGGAAAATCGCTAGTCGTACCAAGCCTTCTACAATACCCAAAGCCCAAAGGTTATCCCCCAAAACAGGGGCAAGAAAACCCGACAGCCAAGTGGGTAAAATCATAAACATAGCAACAGAAAAGCCCAGTGACAAAATTACCGCAACAATTATTAGTACATTTGTTAATTTGTCACCAAACTTACGTTCCAGCCAGCGGTCGAATTTACTTGGGGCTTCCTCACCATCGTCAAGCCCTGACATTTCAGCAGAAGCAGTCATAACCTTCATGCCAACCACCATAGACGAACCAAGGCGAACAATGCCCCTCAAAATCGGCACTTTACCCAAAACTTCCACGGGACGACTTGTAACAATTTTCTCACTTTTATGCTCAATTTCTCCTTTTGGGTTGCGTACAGCCACACAAAAGTCTTTAGGTCCACGCATCATAACCCCTTCCATGACGGCTTGACCGCCATAAAAGGTTTTTTGTTCTTTAGCCATAAAACACCCCTCAACAACATACACGAACAGGGCAGAGGACATCGCCCCCGCCCTTAATTTACATTCCTAAACTTAGATTAGTTTGTGGTTTCTTGGATACCAAAACGCTTCTTAAACTTATCAACTTGTCCACCAGCACTGGTTACAAGTCTTTGGCTACCAGTATAAAAAGGGTGGCATTTGGAGCAAAGCTCCACTTTAATAGCATCCATGGTAGAACCCACCACAAACTCATTACCGCAAGCGCAATTCACTTTAGCTTCATGGTATTTTGGTTGTATATCTCTGTTCATTTTTTCACCTCGCAACTTAACTTTTCTGAATTTTTATCACTAGCAAAACATTCTACCACAATTAAAAAAGTTTGTCAACCGCTTATTGATTTTTTTCTTGAAATATGTTAAGCCTAAAGATTAAGCACCAAAAATCCAGAAATGTACGATGGCGGCTATTTCTCTTAAATAGTTTACGCCCAAAGTTAGGGGCGGGGTTGATGCACCTAAAGGTGTCACATCCAGTCCAATTTGGCGAGCCATAGTAATAGACCTAAACATATGAAAGTCGTTGCTGACAAGCACCACACGGAAGTCGACGTCGAAATGGTCGGTTAGGATTTGTTTGGCAAAAACCAAGTTTTCGTAAGTTGTGGTAGATTGGTCTTCTTGGATAATACGGTCGGGGTGTATGCCACGTGCGATTAGGTAGCGTTCCATGGCAAGGGCTTCGGTGATGGTTTGTGTAGCTCCTAGACCACCAGTCACAACCACAATTGCACCCTGATTTTGGTTAAGATAGTCAATTGCCGTGTCCAAGCGGCGTGCCAAATGCGTGCCAACTTGTTCACCGTTAAGACCTGCACCCAGTACAATTACCACATCTTCATCGAAACTCACCCGCCCTGAATTTCCGTAAATCGCCAAAAAGGCTACGAAAGCAATTGGGACAAGTGCCAATCCACCCACCATAAAATGGACTTTTCGTGGTATCCGTAGGAAAAAAATGCCGTACACAATTAGACCAACAGCGACAATCCCTTGAAAGATATGCCCGTGGTGCATATTGGTTGTAACCGCCAAAAACACGGCGTTTATTAACAACAACCCACCCATAACAAACAAAATCTTGGCAATTAAGGTTTCCGCGGCTTCTACTGCACTTTTTTCGGGCATAAGCAAATCACCTCAAATCATTTCGGTTATTTTACCATTAGCAAACTCATATGTCAAGTCAGCAACATTTTCTACTAGCCGTTTATCGTGGGTTACGAAAATTATTGTACCAGCATAAGCTTTCATCATGCCCCCTAGAGCTTCTAGGCTACCAATGTCAAGATAATTGCTAGGTTCGTCCAAAAGCAAGATGTTGTATCTACCCAACAACATTTTGGACATCAGCAATTTGATGATTTCTCCGCCAGACAAAACTCGCAAACTCTTTTTGATGTCTTGTGACGTAAAACCCACTGAAGCCAGCACCGCACGGATTTCTGACTGGTTGTAATCACTGTTTTCTTCCATGAACGCTATTACTGACTGATTTGTGGTGAATTTGTAACCTGTTTGCTCAAAATACCCAAACTCCGCTTTAGGGGAGATTGTAAGGTTGTCGTGGCGGTTTGCTATCATTTTTAACATAGTGGTTTTGCCTGTGCCATTATCTCCGATAAAGGCGACCTTTGCACCTAGTGGAATAGTGAAGTTGGCATGGTCAAAAATTACTCGCTCGCCAAAGGACAGGCTTATACCCTCGCCCGTAACGGGGAATTTGTTGTGCAACATAAGTGTGCTGCTTTGGCGGAAATTGATGGTTCGCAAACGCTCTGGCGGGGCGATTTCTGACAAAGCTTCTGCTCGCCGTTCCAAATTTTGGCTGGCAACAGATGCCCTTTTCTGTTTGGTGCCTGGGCTTTTGGCGTGCCCCTTTCCCCCTTCATTGGGTGTAAACGCCTTCACGCCCTTTTGTTTTTTCTTACTGTCCGATTGTTTGCGAATTTCCTCGGCAGACCGTTGCAACCGCCCCCGCTCTAATTGAGCTTGGTCGTACAAATCCTGCTGACGCTGTGCTTCCTCGTCCTTTTGCTGGCGGTATTGGGAATAATTGCCCCAATATTCGGTTATCCGCCCATCTTTTAGCTCCCAAATTTTGTTTACCACTTGGTCAAGGAAATAGCGGTCATGGCTGACAGTCATAATTGCACCATCAAAGGCTTTTATCTGACCAACCAGCAGGTCGATACCTCCACGGTCAAGGTGACTTGTGGGTTCGTCAGCAAAAATGGCATGGACACCGTCGGAAAAAGCTTGGGCGATTTTAGCACGGGTTTCCTCGCCACCGCTCATGTTGTCGGTGTTAATACCAGACAAACCCATGCGTGATAACACGCCTAAATCACCTACGGCATTAACGTCAATGTCATCAATTTGCTTAATGTAGGCAATTTCGCCCAACCTCTGGATTTTGCACCCTGCTGGCTGGGTTTCCCCTAACAATACTTGCAACAATGTGCTTTTACCCGCACCGTTTGCCCCTACAAGACCAATGCGGTCATGGGCATATAATTCTAAGTTGCTAATATGCAGAATGTCCCGACCAGCATGTTCGACATGAATATCGGTTGCTTTTATCAGTAAATCCATTTGTATCACTCTTTTCTGTTTCTATACAACATCTGTCTTTCGGTAAACTCCACCATCCTTTTCCCGCTCCAAAAGTCCAAGCTCTACCAAACCACGCCTTATTGTACAAAAGTCGTCGTGGAAATCGGCGATTATGATGTTTACCTCACGCTCGCTGTAATTTTGGTTGGTGCGGAACGATTTGGCAATTTCTTTGTAAATAATGTCACGTTTTTTGCGTTGGGCGGGTATGGTCTTTAGTTTTCCGTACTCCATGAAGTTTTTTAGGACAGTTTGTCTGTAGGCTTCGTCACGTTGGTCGTCTTCGTCATTACCAGCAAGGGCAACAATTGCGTCCAGAATGTTAAATGACAGTGCATCCCGTTGAAGGGCATACATTGTATAATACTGTTCTTTACGAGCTGTCACAATTCCTGCTGCTTCTAGCTTTTTTAAGTGAAAAGACACAGTGGGCGGGGAAAGATTTGACCTTTCCGACAAACGCTCTACATACATTTCTTCCAATGCCAGCGATTTGATAATCTGCAATCGAGATTTGTCTGACAAGCACTTAAAAAGTGTGATAATATCTGTGTTCATCAGAAATTCTCCTTCCAGTAATTTTTTATCTCATCCATGGCTGTTATCTTTACCCGCTCCAGTGTTTCTTTTTCAAAATCGCCATGCCTGATGGCGGTTTCAAGGGAATGATACCACTGAGCGGGTATTTTATCCATTAATCGCACTACGGTTTCTGGGGTTTGGTCTGGTACTTTTGTTACAGTTTCAAAAATACCAAATATGTTTGCACGCACCTTCTGCAAAACTGCCTCGTCTACCCGCCCATCCGCTGTCAACTTTTCCGCTTTTGCAAGACAGTTGTCTTGCTCGTTTCTTAAAAACTCTAGAAAATTGCTTTTTTGTTTTTCTTTCATACAATTAAACACTCCTATAATCAAATTTTATAAATTGATTATATAACAGTCTAATTAAATTGTCAAGAAGTATTTTTGCTTATTTACAGAACTACACCTCCGTCGCCTGATATTGGGATAAACGGTTTTTGCTTTCTTCATCCACAATTAACTGGTAGAAGTTGCCCGTGTCCTCGTGACTGTGAGTGATTATTTCACAGTTTTCATGGATATAGGACACCAGCTTACTTTCGCTGTAGGGAATGATAACCGTCATTCGGATTTTGTTGCCATTGTAGGCTTCTTCAAGGGCGTGGAGAAGCTCGCCCTTGCCATCGGTGGTTACGGCGGACATTTCCACGATGGTATCCAGCCTGTTGTCACGGGGCAGCGGCAGTGGTGGGTTCTTATCCATTTTGTTGTAAACTGTGATTATTTTTTTGTCAGTGACACCCAAATCTTCTAGGGTTTTCAGCACCACGTTACGGTGAGTGTCCCGCTGTGGATGGGATGCGTCCATGACGAAAATAAGTACATCAGCGTGCTGCAATTCTTCCAATGTAGACTTAAATGCTTGGATAAGGTGGTGGGGGAGGCGTTCGATAAAACCAACCGTGTCAGAGAGCAGAATTTCCACACCCCCAGGCAGGTTGATGCGACGCATGGTCGTGTCAAGGGTGGCAAAAAGTTTGTCGGCAACCTCCACGTGGTTATCTCCGCCTAAAAGGTTCATAATGCTGGATTTGCCAGCGTTTGTATAACCTACCAAAGCCGCAACGTATGTTCCCTGTCGTTGCCTTTTCTTACGCATATTATCACGGTTTTTGCGAATTTCCTTCAAATTGGCTTCTAAATATTGAAAGCGATTGCGGATGTGACGTCTGTCAGTTTCCAATTTTGTTTCACCAGGACCACGTGTACCAATACCGCCACCTAAACGGCTAAGCATTTTACCCATGCCCGAAAGGCGGGAAAAGCGGTATTTAAGTTGGGCAAGTTCCACCTGTAGCTTACCTTCGGCGGTTTTTGCGCCTGTAGCAAAAATGTCCAAAATTAAAATACTTCGGTCAACGATATTGCAATCAAAACGGTTAGTTAGATTGCGGAATTGTGCGGGGGATAGCTCGTCATTAAAAATTAAAATATTTGGCTTTGGGTCGCACCATTCAATCATTTCTTCTAATTCGTCAAGCTTACCTTTGCCCAAATGGGTGGCGGGGTGGGGACGCTCACGCTTTTGTGTTAGTGTCCCTGCAATCTTGATGCCCGCTGTTTTAGCAAGCTCTGCCAGCTCCTCCAGCGACCATTCAATATCACCACTGTCGTTGTCTATTGCTACCAAAATTGCTAAATCTTCTTCTCTTTTCAAATCGTGCATAAAATCAACTCCTTAAAATCAAAAAATCCTTCTCCACGTGTGGAAAAGGATTGTAAGCAAACAAACAAAAAAGTGCCTTATGCCTACTAACCCAATCTCCACACCAACAACAAAAAAACTTGCCATTTGTATAGTGTCTCCAAATTGGATTAGTTGTTGTACATCACCGCACCCCTCTCAAAATATTACAGACACATCATAGCACAGTGGGCGGTTAAAGTCAAGAAAAATTTTGTGTAATGACTTGACAAATCCCGCTGACAAGGTTATAATGTACACAATCCCGCAGAATATGCGGGTTGGCAAAAAGATACACGCTGGGTGGCAATTGACCGCAAATCTACCCCACCCAGCGTGTCATCAAAGCCAAAAGGCTCAGTGACAATTTTACCTCACTGAAGCCTCTTTTGTCAAGCCCATAAAAGGGCAGAAGGAGGATTTTTTATGTCAAATTTTCAAACTGAAGCAAATGGGCGAGTTTGCACCTATTGTGAAAAGGTGACGGAGGACATCACTTTGACCCACTGCCCTTCGTGCAATCGCAATCTCGGAAATGGTCAAGTCGTGGAAGGCGTGCTGGCTTCGGGAAGCGGAAATGGCAACGATGCAGTTGTTGGTTGGTTTATTTTTTACTTAGGAATGGCTGCTTTGTCCTTCATCTTGGCATTTACGCTAGGACAGACGACTGTTCAAACTTGGAGTTGGCAGGGAGTTGCAACAGAAACTGTTAGAAATGAGTACTTTGCAATCTTTCTTGTCATAGGTGTTATAGATGTGATTTTTGTTCCATTAATTAATTCCGCAATCTCTAGCACCTGTATCACTGTCAAAGAGGATGGCATATCGGGACGTGGCATTTCAAGGTGGTTCTATCTTGGTGATGTTCGGCGTTTTGATTTTATGTTGACTTTCGACCAAGTGATGGTTTCCGCCAAGAAGAACCATCTGGTTGTTCATGGTGCGGGAACACATTATTATGTATATTGCGAAAACCCAGCAGCTATACAAAGGGCTATACATGAACAGAAAACCAAACCAAAGACTTTAGCCCCTTTGTCTAGTGAGTAATTTCGATAGTGCCTACATACATAATCAGCACATAGGATGACCCCCGTCATTGCGAGCCAAAGGCGAAGCAATCTCACGCATAAGAGATTGCTTCGCCTTTGGCTCGCAATGACGGGGGTTTCGTTTATTCGTCTGACTTTACGAAAAATCCTAGCAGGTGCTTGCATATTTCCTCGTGGTCGCCGTTTTCTAACAGTTGGAAGTAGATGCTTCTCAAAAGGTTTCTGCGGTTGGTGTGGAAGCGGTTGCCTGCGGGTTTTTCTGGTGGTTCGGCATTATTTACACTGTCAAGCCAACCAGTTAGCTCTACTTGGGTTAGGACTTCACTGTCGCAAGCGTCCACAAAAACCACTGCCAACCGTTCGTCCTCGCCACTGTCGTATGCGACCGTAGCGTTGCACGCCATTAATTTAACTGCATCCAAAATCGCAAGCATAGCATCTCGCCCGACGGTTTCGTTGTCGTCGATGTTGTCAAAACAGACCATATGTGCCAAAACGTCCGCAATGTGGGCTATGGAATGTGCCCAACCCTTACCTTCTACATAACCCCGAAAATCCTTTTCAAGGGTTATGTAATTCAAGACACAGTCTTTAATATCCGACAGTTCCTTTGCTGACAAAAATGGTCTTTCATATTGTGTATAAAGTGCCACGGATATCCCCAAAGCGGAAAACGAGCGGGTGAACACCGTGTCTGTGTCGCCTTCACCAATTCCGTGAAACAAGTGGTTATCATCAAGGCATGTGAACAAAATATGCCTAATTTGGGTTTCGGTAAGGGTGTCACCTTCGGTAAACTCACAAAATGCCAAATATATAAGCCCATCTCGCAACTCTCCGTCAGTATGACCGATAAATCGCAACATATCGGTGATTAATGCGTCCAAATCCACATCTTCTGGTACTTTCCAATTGTTTTCTTTTATTTGAACAAGCTGTTGTCTTAGTTCTTCACAAGTCCTCATAATAGTTTCCTCCTAAAATTTTCAAATCAAAAAATCCTTCTCCATGTGCGGAAAAGGATTACAAAGCAAATAAACACACAAAAGATGCGTCAAGTATGCCTACCAATCCAATTCCAACACAAACAAAGCCTATCGGCTTGTTATTCTGCGTTAAATCAGATTAGTAAATCATCATCGCACCCCTCTCAAATTCTTACAGCTGTATTATACTGCAATTGATTTGCAAAGTCAAGAAAATTTTTGGCTATGTGTTTATGATAACGGGCAGCAATGTGCCTATGGTTAATAGTGCAAGTCCTATGATGCTTTGTTTGGTAAACCTCTCGCCCAAGAAAAGTCTTGCAAAACCCATTGTGAACACAATGCTCAACTTGTCTATAGGGACAACGTGTATGGCGTTACCGATTTTAAGTGCATGGTAGAAAAACAACCAGCTTGCACCTGTGGCAACACCTGATAATATTAAAAACAGCCAACTTTTAGGGGTGACGGTTTTTATGGTTTTTTGACTGCGGGTAATAAGCACCATTATCCAGCTTAGCGGCACAACCACCACTGTTCGTATAGCAGTCCAAAGGGTTGCATCCATTTCTGCTACGCCAATTCTACCAAAAATAGCTACAAGACTGGCAAAAACCGCTGCAAGCAATGCAAAAAATATCCAACCCCTTTGTGAATTCGGCTTTTTATCAATATCCTTATTTTTCTTAATCTCCAACATCAGCCATGTGCCAACGCCGATTAGAACCATACCCATTATTGTGGTTATTCCCATGGGTTCGCTTAGTATTATAAACGCCAAAAGCATCGTTAATATTGTGCTACTTTTATCTATGGGTACGACCTTGTTTACATTGCCCAGTTGCAAGGCACGAAAAAAACATAGCCACGAGCCACCCGTAGCAAGCCCAGAGAGAACAAGAAACACCCATGTTCTGCCTTGTATGTACCAGATGTCGTATTGTGAACCAACTATAAAAACCATCAGCCATGCAAAAGCGAGAACGACCATAGTGCGTATGGCTGTAGCTAGATGAGAGTCCACGTTTTTGATACCGATTTTTGCCAAGATGGTTGTCAGTGCGGCAAATACTGCCGCCCCTAAGGCGTATAAAATCCATAGTTCCATAAAATTTAATCCTCGTATGGAAAATTGGGGCGTGTTCCTGTCAAGTCTATCAACTGCCACCCCTACTATAATTAAAATTCTGTTTTTACAGAAAGGATATTGAAGTATTTACGTATATATTCCACATCTTTTTGAGGTTGCCATATAATACTCGTCTATAAACTTATCAATGGCACGGTTTCTTGCCAAGCAAAATCTTCACAACATTCTATGTGGGCTATCTTCGGCTACGTATATTACTGATAGGGGCTGTTTTTTCACCTAAATATTCAATGAATTTGCCCGTTCCGAGGGCGACACAACTTCCAGCATCTTCTGCCACCATAGCTTCTATGCTCATTGTATATTTTATGAGTTTGTCCAATCCAAAAAGGAGAGAACTTCCGCCCGTCATCACGATGCCACGCTCTATTATGTCACTGGCAAGCTCTGGAGGGGTACGCTCGAAAACAGAGCGTATAGTGTCAATTATGGAAGCAACTGGTTCTTTCAAGGCTTCTCGCATTTCTTCGGAGCTTATTATTATACTGTTGGGAAGTCCAGTTACGGAATTTCTTCCCTTAATCTCCATGTCAATATCCATGGAGCGGGGGAATGCCGTTCCGATATTTACTTTTAAGGCTTCTGCGGTGGCTTCTCCAATGTATAAGTTGTGGTTTTTGCGAACAAAGCGTATAATAGCTTCATCAAAAGCATCACCGCCTATTTTAATGGAAGCCGAAACCACTGATGCGCCCAAAGATATTACTGCAACATCCGTTGTGCCACCACCAATGTCCACAATCATAGAGCCACGGGGCTTTGTAATGTCGAGACCTGCTCCCATGGCAGCTGCTAGGGTTTCTTCCAGCACAAAAACCTCTCTTGCACCCACAGAGCGGGCGGCATCTTCCACTGCACGCCTTTCTACGTCGGTTACAGAGGCTGGCACACACACGGCTACACGGGGTTTTCGCATTGATCCAAACTTTTTGCTTGCCTTTTTGATAAAGTATTTCAAGATTTGTTTGGTAATTTCGTAATCAGAAATAACGCCGTGGCGTAGGGGTCGTATAGCTACAATGTTTTCAGGGGTTCGCCCTAACATTCGCCTTGCTTCCGCTCCCACCGCCAAAATTTCTTTGGTTTTTTTGTCAATTGCAACCATGGAGGGTTCTCGCAAAACGATACCTCGTCCTTTTATAAAAACCAACACATTTGCTGTACCCAAATCTATTCCGATATCCATAATATGTCACTCCTACTCAACTTTCGACAGATTTATTATACAGCAAAACCGCAAATAAAAAAAGTCTTTTTTTACAGTTCGGCTAAAGTTTTGTAAAAGTCAGGGAAGGATATGTCTGCACAATTGGCATTTTGGATTATAGAAGGACTTTGGGCGTTTGTCGCTGCGATGGCGAGAGACATGGCAATTCGGTGGTCGCCGTGGCTGTCTAAGGTTGCTCCACTTATGGGATGTCCACCTTCGATTACCATACCTTGGTTGTCTGCAGTGATTTTTGCCCCAATCTTTACCAGCTCTGTTGTTATGGTTTGCAGGCGATTGGTTTCTTTTACAGTCAGTTCTTCTGCATCACTTATGATGGTTGTGCCGTCTGCAAATAAGGCTGCGATGGTAAAAATAGGTATCTCGTCAATCATTAGGGGGATTTGGTTGCCTGATAGGGCGATGGGGTACAATTTGGATTTTTTTACAAAGATGTTGCCGACAATCTCACCACCTTCTGTTTTGGTGATGTTGGTCTTGATGTAGCCACCCATGCGTTTCAAAGCGGTCAAAAGCCCTGTACGTGTGGGATTAAGTCCCACATTTTGTATTGTTAAACCAGCATCTGCCAGCAACAGTCCGAGAACCACAAAAAATGCCGCCGAAGAAAAGTCGCCACAAATATGGATTTTACCATTAAGCCGCTGCCAGTTGGCAAGCATTAATTCGGTGTGGTTGCGGGTAAGCCCTTGTTTCAACTCTGTTACTTTGGTTTTATTCTTTGTATACAACCCAGCTAATAATATTGCAGACTTTATCTGGGCGCTATGAATAGTCATTTGGTAGTCAATGCCAACTAGAGGGCGACCGCTGATTTTTAGGGGTGCATTACCCCCTGTGGTGGCAATTTCTGCCCCCATTAACCGCAAGGGTGTTGCGACCCGCTCCATTGGGCGTTTACGCAGGGATGGGTCGCCATCAAGCACACTGTCAAAATTCTGCCCTGCCAGCAGACCGCACAAAAGACGCATTGTTGTTCCAGAATTTCCGCAGAACAAAACATCTTTTGGTGGTTTAAGTCCACGCAAACCCACGCCCTGTACCCGCAAAATGTTGTTATCAACATCTTCTTCAAAGTCAACGCCTAGCTGTCGCAAGCATGATATTGTTGCCAAATTATCTTCACCACGCAAAAAACCGTGAATTTGGGTAATGCCTTCAGAAATTGACCCCAAAATCACGGCACGATGAGATATGGATTTGTCCCCAGGGACAGTGATGACACCGCCAACAGCGGTTTTCGGCTTGATTGTTGTTGTCATAATTTGTTAATTAAAATTCAAAATAAATCCGTAATCGGTTTGATTGAAGCCTATGTCCGTGGTCATTAGCATTTGCCAGCCATCATCCCTGCCAGTGTCTACAATCAATATGGCATGGGCATTTGGTATACTTTCTACTAATGTTAGACCCGCTTCTACCCCCATCGTGTATACAATAGTGGTAAGTCCTTCAGACAAGATGCCTGATTCGGCAATTACAAAAACACTCATCTTATTGGTATCAACTGGCATACCTGTGTCAACGTCCAAAATGTGATGATAAAGCACCCCATCAAGCTCGAAAGAGCGCTGGTCTATACCACTGCCTGCCATTGATGCGTTTTCTACCAAAGCAACACCTATATGACCATCAACCATGCCGATTGTACCTGGTGCTGGTATTCCCATACCAAAAGGCATCCCGTCGGGTCTGCCACCAATGGCTACATTGTCGCCGCCAAGGTTTACAATGGCGTGTTCTACACCAGCGTCACGCAAAAATTCCGCAACCCTGTCAGCAATAAAGCCTTTGGCGATTCCGCCGAGGTCAAGCTGGGTATCGGGATGTCCGAGACGTACACGGTTGCCCTCGATTATAATATCGGCACCAACGCTAGGCAATGCAATAGCAAGCTCCTCCTCGGTTGGCACACGCACATCAATGCCCAGCTCTGGATTTGCTTCAAAAATCCACAAATCACTTACAGCACCGATGGTAACATCCATGCGTCCTCCTGTTAGCTCACGGAAGTATAAGGAATAGTGCAAAACATCTACCAAATAGGGACTAACCTCAACAAATTCCCCCCCAGCGTGATTAAGTCGCCAAACGTCTGTACCTTCCACAAAACGACTAAAAACACCTTCCAAGTATCGAACGTATTCTATAGCCTCTAAAGCAAGCTGGCGGTTGGGGGCTTCGTTTCGGTTTCGGCTGTCATCCATATAGAAAATGCGAATTTCTATTAATGTGTCCATTGCAAAATCCATCTCGACAACTTGTTGTACTTCATCTTCGCCACCGCAAGCGGTCAGAAACAACAAACCTATTAAGGCTGTGGTTGTTAAAATTATCCTTTTCATTTGATAAATCACCTCTTTGCAATTATATCACAAAAAAAAGTGCTGTCAACACTGGAAGAAATTAAAAATTATATTTTAATTTCTTTGTTACAAAATATGTTTATGTAATTTTGTGTCGAAAGGCGGGGGTGTTGTCATGGAAATTTATATAAAACCTAAGAAAAAGGCTCATGTATCACGGGACAAGGCGGTGCTTGTGTCTGATGTTGCGGATGTTTTTGCAGAGGATGGCTTGCAAAAACGTGCAGAGGGGGTTAGACTACTGGCAGACATTGGGGATGAGCCACGTGTGGTATCCGTCCTTGATATGGTCGAGGCAATTGTTTTAACGTTGCCAGGGCATACGGTGGTTAATGTGGGTGAAATTGACACAGTTGTGGTGGCAACCCGCCCGCAGAAAGACTGCAAAGTGTTGGAATGGACGAAGGTTGCCTTGGTGTCTTTGATTTTGTTTGTGGGTTCTATTACCGCCATAATGACCTTCCATACAGATAGCCAGCTTGGTACGGTTTTGCAAAATTATCATAAAATATTTTTTGGTGTGGAAAACCAAAAGCCCTATATTATTAACATACCTTATTCCATCGGGCTTGCGGTAGGCATAATGGTGTTTTTTAACCGTTTTGCTGGCAAAAAAATCACAGCCGAGCCAACCCCCATTGAGGTGGAAATGGAAACCTATGAGCAGGACGTAGAAGATGCCCTAATTGAGCGGATTTCTAGGCAACAAGAAAAAGGTGAGGGCAAATGATGCACGTCTTAGCGGTTTTGGTGGGCTTGGCAACGGGGACAGCGGTAGCAGGGGCTGTATTTGCATTTATTTCCGCCATCGGGATTGTGCAACATATGTCCCGAATGTCAGGCACACGGCATCGTGTAAGGATTTATGAAAATGCTATAATTTGGGGTGGTGTACTTGGGGTTATCGCCACAATAGCTAACCTTCATATTCCTATGCACTATATTGCGGTGGTGGGGTTAAGTCTTGCCGTTGGTGTATTTATTGGGGTTTTGTCCATGTCGCTTGCAGAGGCGTTAAATGTTATACCCGTCCTAACGAGACGGATTAAAATGCGTAAAGGGATATTTTGGCTGATAATTGCCTTGGCACTTGGTAAAATGACAGGGTCAATATTATATTTTGTTGTATCAGGATTTTACACACAAGGAGGATAAAATGAACATTTCAAAAAGGGATTACGAAAAGATGGTGGACAAGGCTTCGCCAAACAGCAGGCTTGGCGTTAATTGTTTAAGGGCATTTTTGGTTGGTGGGCTAATTTGTACCCTTGGACAGTTGCTACACAACACCTTTGTGGGTTTTGGTTCTACCACCGACCAAGCGGGGGCATTTACGGCAATGTCATTGATATTTTTGGCGATACTTCTAACGGGATTTGGCAAATATGATAATTTGGTGTCATTTGCTGGTGCTGGTGCTGGTGTTCCAATTACTGGTTTCGCCAATGCCATGGCAGCCCCTGCCATCGAATTCAAAAAAGAAGGCTATATCTTTGGTGCGGGTGCAAAAATGTTTCTCATTGCTGGGCCTGTAATTGTTTATGGGACGCTGGCTTCTATGGTGGTTGGTGTGTTTTACTTTTTGTTTGGGAGGTAGGGGATGAATAAGCGATTAGGCAAGCAAACAGTGTTGTTTTCCCAGCCTGTGGGTATTTTAGCAGCTTCCAGCGTGGTCGGACCAAAAGAAGGGCAAGGTCCTTTGGGGCAAAAGTTCGATGTGGTGCTGGATGATGAAATGGCAGGGGTAGATAGCTGGGAAAAGGCGGAAAGTGAGCTGGTACGTCAAGCGGTGGAGCTGTGTGCCACAAAATCCAAAATAGAAATGACAAATTTTGATTATCTGATTGCAGGCGACTTGTTAAACCAATCCACAGGAAGTATTTTTGGGGTGCGTGACACAAATCTGCCATATTTAGGGATTTTTGGTGCTTGCTCTGCAATTGGTGAAGGTATGTCAATTGGCGGGATGATTATAGACGGCGGTTTTGCCAGCAATATAATTGTGTCTGCATCAAGTCATTTTTGTTCGGCAGAAAAGCAATTTCGCTTCCCGTTAGAATTTGGCTCGCAACGTCCGCCCACATCTTCATGGACGGTCACAGGGGCAGGTGCGGTGGCACTAAAGGCTGGTGCTGACAAGGTAAGTGTTTTGGGTTGTACCACTGGTAAGATGGTGGACATGGGTACGACAGACCCAAACAACATGGGGGCGGCAATGGCTGGTGCGGCAGCCGACACCATTGTAGCACACTTTAAGGACACAGGACGCAACC
>WQZZ01000022.1 GCA_009780485.1 Defluviitaleaceae bacterium
AAGAGGCACGACACGAAATGCTTTTTGAGCTAAATAGACAAGAAGTATTTGCGGACGTTGCCAAATGGGCGACAGAGGTTTGCTGTATAAAGGAGAATTTGGTATGAAAACCTTGATAAAAGGGGGCAGAGTAATTTGCCCTGCTACAAATACGGATGAAGTGCGGGATATTTTGGTGGTTGATGGTAAAATAAATTATTCTGGACTTAGCACAAACACGGATGACTTGGATATTATTGATGCCACTGGTATGTGGGTTGTGCCTGGTCTGATTGATATGCACGTACACTTCCGCCAACCTGGACAAGAGCATAAAGAAGATTTGGCAAGCGGTGCAGCGTCGGCGGTTGCTGGCGGTTTTACCACCGTTTGCACCATGCCCAACACAAGCCCCCCAATTGACAATGCTGACCTTATAAAATTCACCCATGACAAAAGCCGTGAAATTGGGCTTGCTAACATTTTACCCATTGGTGCAATTACCAGAGGTATGAAGGGCGAGGAACTAACCGACATCAAAACCATGAAAGAGGCTGGTGCAATTGGCATAACCGAAGATGGTATGACCGTACGCAATGCCTTTTTGCAACTTAAAGCCATGGAGCAAGCAAGTGAGCTTGATTTACTGACATTCTCCCATTGCGAGGACATGAATTTGGTTAATGGTGGGGCGATGCACCTTGGTGTGGCTAGTGAAAGACTTGGTCTGCCAGGCATCCATGCCCTTGCCGAGGAAGTGATTATCGCCCGTGACATTTTAATTGCAGAACATACGGGAGCAAAATTACATATCTGTCACATTACCACGGCAGGCGGGGTGCAGTTGGTGCGAGAAGCCAAGGCTCGTGGTGTGCGGGTGACAGCAGAGGTCTGCCCCCATCATTTCATTCTGTCTGACGAGGATATTAAAACTGCCGACCCAAATTTCAAAATGAACCCGCCATTGCGTAGTTTTACAGACGTGGAAGCTATGAAGGCGGGGCTGAAAGACGGCACAATTGATGTGATTGCTACCGACCACGCCCCCCATCATGTCGACGAGAAGGCAAAGGGTTTTTTAACTGCACCGTTTGGTATTGTTGGACTTGAAACGGCTTTGGGATTGTCCATGGAGCTAACCCACCTAACCCCTATGGAGCTTATCACCAAGCTATCTTATAACCCAGCACGAATTTTAGGTATTGACAAGGGTACGCTGGCGGAAGGTAAAACAGCCGACATCACAATTATCAATCCAGAAGCCCAGTGGATGGTTGACCCTGATAAATTTGAATCAAAAGCCAGAAACACACCTTTTGTCGGACGCAAGCTAAAAGGACAAGTTATATATACGCTGATTGGTGGGCGAATTGTATATAAGCAAGATTAAACTAAACAGAAAAATGTTCAGATTTTTGGTTCGTCATTGCGAGGAGCGAAGCGACGAAGCAATCTCGTATGTACGCCATTAGAGATTGCTTCGCTTTGCTCGCAATGACGAGCATGAGGACTTGCCAACGGTCCGAGATGTTCACTTAATCTGAACATTTTTTATTATGATGCTATAAAGACCCACTTAAAAGTATTTTTTCAACCTTTTCTTTTGCTCTTTGGATTACTATATTGGCATCATCTTCCAATGACTTTGCTGATGCCCTTTTTCTTGATGCTTCGTCTGCAATTCTTTCTTGCGTGCTTTTGTTAGGTAAAATTATTGCTTGTGAAAAATACTCTTGCATTATCAAGTTGCGTATGCCATTTGTTTGTGTTTGCATAACTTCCGTAATTTTTATGTTGTGCATTAATCTTAGATATTCAAAAACATATCTAGGATGTGCAAGGTTCTCATCAATGATTATTTTATGAATAAAGTTGCTGTATGCAAGATTATTGCTTTCGACCATATTCTTTTCGATAAAAGCAACACGACCAACGGGCTGATTATCACTTCCACCTGATTTTTCAACCAGAATTTCATTTGAAGATATTGCTATTTTTTCGTATACTTGGGGCTTGTAATTTCGATATTTGACACGATTGTTTTCGAGGTTTAGGTTAAACTTATTGTCAAATTCAGTCGCCCTAATGGTTAGACAGGTCAATAAATCGTCGCCAACTTCTGTTTCATCCAGTCCCCAATTTCCCGAAATATCATACGAAATTATTGCCCGAAGACTCTTTTTGTCGAATGTCGAGCCTTCTATTGCACCAAATATCTTTTGGTACTTTGTTGTGTAGCTTCTTGGGTCAAGCCTACCGCCCATAACTACGCTTGAGTTTGTGAAAAACATTCTGTTTTCTAGGGTGTTTTCTTCTGCGGGTGACAGAACGATGCCCAGTTCATCTAAAAGATAGCCGTTGATGCTGTCAAGTAATCCTTTTGCCTTTTGTTCCTTTTCTCGCTTCTCATCATGTGCCGTATCCATTATATCCACAATTTGATGTTGCACTTCCATTGTAGGTACGGGAATAAGTAAATCTTTCAAAACCGTATAATTTACACCAGATTGATTGTTCCAATTTGTACACAAACTATAAAATATATTGTTTCTAAAATAAAAATTTAATATCTCTTTTAAGTAGTTCGGTGACACATTTTGGTTCGGCATTAGTCTGGTTATGTGATTAGAGCAACAAAAATTACCCTCCAAATCAAACAAACCCGTCTTGCCCACTAATTCTTGGCTATTAGTATTATTGAACAAAACTTCACCCATGCACAGAACATCTGCATTGATAGGATTGTCAACATAAACATTTTTATCAAATTTGAGTATACCATCGGCATCAATATTAGTTGGTCTGATTTGCAAGTAAGAATTTGAAGCATCGCTTGATTGGCTATCCTTTCCTGCGGCAAACCCGTTCTTGGCATATATTAGAACGCTATGTAGCTTGGATTTGTCAAAATTCAATTTATCAATAAAACCAGCGATATAGCCAGAATAGTATAGAGGGTCTAACCTCCCAAGAAATCTGCCCCAATTTATTAGAAACACCTTATCATCAAAATCAGGGCTTAGCGAAAAAAACGGTCGTCGCCTTCTTCTATTGCTGTTATAAATCTTGCGAGTTCTTTTGAAATTTCTTCAAGTTCGTTTTTGCCTGTTTCTTTACCTGTAGCATCATATCCAATGTCCTCGGCAATTGCCATAAAAATCGGATAATCCGTCAAATCACCTTTATAAAGTCTGTCGTAATTTTCTGTTAAAGCTTCACGGATTTTTTCAATTTTTTCATCAAAATCGTCACTTGCTTGCTGACGCTTGCTTTTTAACTCCTCCACATTATCAGAACCCAACTTTTCGGCAACCTTAATTTGTTTCGCTTGTTTTGCAAGCTCTTTTTTCTTCTCATCAAGCAAGCGGTGAAGCTCTTTGCCTTCTGTCGTACACCCAAGCAACGACGATTGGGTTTTTAATTTTGTGTTTTGTCTATGCTGTTTTTCCTGCTTACTATGCTTCTTCAAAAACATTACAGAGCTTTTAACGCCTGCACCCGTTGCTGAAAAAGCAGTTTGGGGCATAGAAATAACAGCGACAATGCGGAAGGTTTCGCCAATATAATCCCGCACATATTGCATGGAGCTGTTTGTTAAAATACCATCGGGTATGACAATTGCCAAATACCCACCTTCACGCAAATAAACCTCGGCTTGCTCTATAAACAAAACCTCGGTGCTTTGGCTTGGTCTGTCCGATGCTTTGCTGGCAGGATTTAACCAGTCCACATCTTTTGTCGCCAAAGAGTATTGATGCAAATAGGCTTTTTCTGTTTGTTTTATAGTTGAGCCAAAAGGCGGGTTGGTGATGATGAAGTCAAAACCGCCTTCCTTGAAGCCTTTGTTGTCTGTTCGCTTTCGTAAATCTTGCGGGGATAAAAGTCCGTCGGCAGCAACCACATTTGTGTGTCCGTCGTCATGGATAATCATATTCATTTTTGCGGTTCTTGCAATTTGTTCGTTAATTTCTATGCCAAATAAATTATGCTCGGCAAAGTCGTGCCAGAAAGACCACCAGCTTCTGCCCTGTCGGACATCGGTTTGGTGGTTGGGGTATAGGCGGTTTGCTTCGCCACGCACTTTGTATAATGCGTGCAACAAAAACCCGCCACTGCCGCAAGATGTGTCCAACACAACGCTTTCATTTGTAATTGGTAGACTGTCTACAATAAAACCAACAATTGTGCGGGGTGTGAAGTATTGCCCAAAATCCCCACGGAAAAACGAACCCATAAAGGTTTCAAAAGCACGACCTTTGCTGTCAAGGTCAGTATTTAGCAAGTCGATGCCCTGTAAATAGCTTACCACCGTTCGGGTTTTGCCTGCGTTTAGCTTTATGTCATCCTTAAAAATTTCTGTGTCGTTTTTACGCTCGCCCAGCTTGCGACCTTCTTCGTAAAGGTCTTTTATACGTTTTAACAATTCTTCATTGGTTTTTGCTTCGGCTTTTTCCTTAGCTTCTGGCGTATCGTTTTCTGGCTCGACGGTGATAACTTGAAAATCGTAATGGTCGCCGTCCCTGCGGGGTTTCTTTTCGTCAAATATTTTGCAGAAGATAAGTTTGTCAAGCTCGTCAAAGGCTTCGGAGGGGTTAAGTTCGCCACCGCCCCACAGGGCTTGGTGTGCCTGCTTAAAAACATTTGTCAAAAAGCTTTCTGTAACAGTTTCGAGGGGGAATAGTTTCTGCCCACCCTGCATCCCGCCATTGTAGGCATATTTATAGGCATTCAGCTTTTTAACGCCATATTGTGGTATGTCGGAAACGGTTTCACGGGTTTCGTTTTCTTTGTCAAATTTGTGATAAACATCTTTAATGCCAGAGGTTGTCCAAACGTATTTTAGCGTCCCAGCAGTGTTGTGCGCATAAGAAAATGCCTGATTAATGGCTTGTGTAAATTCTTGCTCGGAAATATCCTCTTTTTTACACTCCACAACTATATGGGGCGATTTATGTTTTTCATCGTTGTAAACAACTATGTCAATTTGCAAGTTGCCACCATCAGAACCCTTAGTTGTGGAAACAAACTGGCGTATATGGGATTCTGGATAATTGTAAAGAAGCACCAATTTGCAAAATGTATTGGCTTGCACCTTCTCCTCAGGATTGCTGTAATTTCTTGTTATACCCTGATGTAGGTATGTAATGGTTGTCATGTCGTCACTTAACCTTATCAATCCCTTTTGTTCACCCTGCTTAATATAATCTATACTGTTGCCCATTGTAATCCTCCATTTTATAGATGACTAATTATAACATTATTTTGCCATAAAGACAATATATTTGTAGGGTTTTCGTTGGACTAATTGCTATAAACAAATAATAAACCCTAACCAATAAAGGATAGGGTTTGTATTTGTTGACAATATCGGGTTAAACCCAATGCCGATTTTGTTGCGTTAGCTCCTGTGAGCAGATTTCAAAAGTTGTGTTTTGCGACTTTTGAAAAAGTCGGCTTTTCTGACCTTTGGATGCTGGCATGATACAAAATGGCAGCTTGCTGCGTAGTCGTCCCCGCTTGCGGGGCAATCTTGGGGTCGGGGGTATCCCCAGAAAGCAGGCGATGGTGGCTCCTGTGGAGTCAACATAGCCTGCTTTCCATTTTTAATTCGAATTGAAGTTGATCTTTGAACGCCTATATTTTGCGCATTCAGCACAAGCCACAAAGGCCAGGTACGCTTTTAAGGTATCGACTTACTTTGCATAAAATATCTCAGGCATATCGTCCCAAGTGCGTCCAAGCAAAGTTCGACCAGTTTTTTTCTTGTTAGTCCCTCCCCATTGCTTGAAGTAGAAAAGAACACCTTGTTTTTCGCATTGATGTTTTATGTTGATAACCCAGTCCTCCTGCATAGGTCTAGATTTAGGACCACTTTCCCCGCCTATGATTGCCCAGTCAATCCCTTGCAAATCTAGCACACCAACATCGTCCAGTAGAGGCTCAAAAGAAATGAATTTTATTTTTGCAGGCATATCTTTCAAGTATTGAATTCGTTTCTTGCACGCTTCATTCTCCACAGTTACACCGAGCCAAATATTTTCTGACCATGTCACCTCATTAGCTATTTCCTGCAATCGTTCTGCCCTTTTAGTCAAAAGCTGAAAAATGTGATGGGGACAATCGTTCATAACTCTAAAAATTTTCTGTATATACTCTAGCGGAACATCTTTGTGGAGCAAATCAGACATCGAATTAACAAAAATAAGCATTGGCTTTTTCCAAGATGTAGGGTCGCCTAGGCAATCTTCGTGCAAAGTTAATTCAAAGCCATTTGTGTATTTTGGGTTACCCATATGCTTTAAGCGTTGCGCCATCCTAAACGCATAGCAATTTTCGCAACCAGCAGAAAACTTATCGCAACCTGTGATAGGATTCCATGTACTTTCTGTCCATTCAATTCTAGATTTTGTTGACATTTTTTCACCCCTAACAGCTTCATGCATTATTTGCCTTTCAACGAAAGAGTTTTGTCTTTGCTTTCCGCCCAAAATTTCGTAGGTTGATTCTTTCCTGTTAGTTCAGGGCTTCTGGCAACAATGATATCGCCTGACTTTTCCAAAGTTTTCAATATCGAACCACTCTTGCCGCTACTCAACCTTGGAACATCACACAACACACCAAATTCATTATAAAAAATAGCCAAAAACTCGTTCAAGCGCACAAAATCAGTAGTTTTTGATAGTAACTCCCTAACATTCTTTTCAAGCAAAACATCATCGGCAACTTCGTTATCGGCTGTCTGCTCAAAAAGACTTAGCTGGCCACCGCTTTGAACATCAACCACTAGGCGGTCGGTTCTTTTAGCTATATTTTCGGCCATCAATTTACATCCATCTGGATGATTGCAGGCATGAACCATCCTGTACTTTGGGTGTTGCCCTGATTTTAGACGGATGGGCATATCCAAAACATACTTATATTTTTGTCGCAAGCGTAATTTATATTGTTCAGAAAATTCTTTCTCGGCTTGATAGCCATCAATGCTCCCATTGCCATAGTTATTAACAATAACCTGCCAATAATCTCCGCCAGCAACTGCATTGAGTTCATCCACCGAATCCATAGCCGAACTATCGTATTCTTCAATGTCACCTAAAATATTCTCAAAAATTGTGGCTTCATTATCGAATCGCGTCACTTTCATAGCACGGCAGGCATCCCTGAAAAAGCCAAAAGAATTAAGGTTTATAAGTAATTCGGATGAGTCAAAAACATCTGCAACAGCGTCAAATAGCTCTGCATTCAAAACCTTGACTCCCCATGGGTCAACATAAAGAAAAACATTTAACCCTTTCGGATGTTCATTGATTATGTTCTGCAATAGCGGTATTATTTTGTCCTCAAATTTGCCGCTAATTACTTCACAGCGCCCTTTTGGCTGTTGGGTTAAATTACCTATCAAATCTTGTGCGTGATTTAATTCAATGAATTTCATATAAACTTTAGGGGCTAGCGAGCCTTCGTCTTTGCGAAGTGCGAAACTCTTTTCAAGGCACTCTATTGCAATCGATGGCGAGCCAAGCTCGCCATCTTCAAACTTACCCGCTCCCGCAAAACAATCCACATAAAGCACGGGCTTAGGCATCCTCAAGATTTTGTTGAAGTATGGAACTAGGTATCATCTGAGAAGCTCATCTTTGACCTCCGACCAAATTTTCTTCTCTTTGAAATAATCGCTGTTGTTTTTTGGCATCTTTCGTTTCCCTTTCTATTTAACTCTTTGATGTCTACAACCTAACGTCTAGCGGATAGAAAACATCACAATTTCACCATCAACTCAACAAAATCCGATAACTCGTAAGCTCCTTCTTTTTTCCAATTCAGTTTGTCAAAAACCATATAGTATCGATAAGTATCGCCTGCCTTTTCGGCCCACTTGCGACCAAGGCGCAGCTTGCGCTCACTATCAGAATTATCTCGGTCGTCACCTTTAACTTCGATGGCAACCAGTGTTCCCTTTGTTGTCATGACAATAAAATCTGGATAGTGTGTGACAAAGCCATTTATGTCAAACGAGTAGGGCTTGCGCTCGACAATGCGATGCCACCACCTTATATTTTTGAGAGCAGCAATTTCCTCAATCACTTTGCGCTCAACGCTGTTTACTGATGCTTCACTTTCGTACAGAGATTTTTCGAGACCGTCTAATGTTTCAGTAGGAGTAATCACCTTTGGCAGACCAAACATTGGCAAGCACAAAATATCACCCGATTCTAAAAGGCTAAAAAATCTGCTTTCACGATGCTCGTCAAGCAAAATTTCAATTTTAACCAGTATGCGGCTTGCATAAAACTGAAAACCCGTTTGCATGGCAGCAAAATCATCGCTAGAAAGGTTGCTTACAACACGTTCCACATAAGCGTACAAGTCTTTGCCTAAAATGAAATTTCCAATTGGTCGTTGCTCCAAATGTGAAGTTATTAAGTCAACGCAGTATTTGCGCTTGCCCTCATCTGGCAGACGTTCCATTTTCGAGCGAACATATTCAGTTTCAACCACCGTCATTTTGCGGTACACAGCCCCTTTATTAGAAGCATCCACCGCATACATCTCACCGCTAGTCAAAGCAAAATTCACATTACTGTCCGCATTCGCAAGGGAAAACCCCTTTGATAAATGCTCTTTGTGCAGTTTTGCATAATTCTCATTGCTAAATAGGTCTGGCTCAGACGATACACAGAACTGCGGAACAAGCAAGCCGCCAAACTCAGCTACAAATTCATCATTCATTTTATACTGATTTTTCATTGCCCCCTCCAGACCGCCAAGATACCCTCGCTCCTCAGACTCCTCTGCCTCTAGTTTATATTCCTGCGTCCGCACCACAGCCTGCACCAACATTTCCGAAACGGCGGATGATGGTTTTTCTTCCAAAGCCACGCCAATAACATCTGCGTAATTATCAAGAAACTCTACCGTTTCTTCTTCAAATGACTCATCCGTAATAGACGGTTGCACGAACACCTCTAGCTCTACTGGTAAATCCACCTCAGCAACCCGCACATCTTTCTTAGAAAAACCTGCCGTGTTTAGAGCCTGAACAATGCCATCAAGGGTGGTTGCAAAATCATTAGAGCAGGTAAGCACAAAGGCATTATTAAGCAAAGGTTGTCCATGTTGCCGTGCATAAGGTTGTCGCAAAATACGCCCCACAATCTGCTCCACATCAACTTTGGATGTTTTGTTGGCAAGGGTGGCAAGCACATAGGCAAATGGACAGTCCCACCCCTCCTTAAGTGCTTCAACTGTGATAATATATCGTATTTCACAATCCCTAGACATTAAATTTACATTTTTAAGCTCGTTTAGTTTGTCAACCTTAATTGCAATCTGCTCGGCAGGAATTCCGCCCTCTATAAGCTGTTCCTTTAGCTTTTGGAAAGTGGTGGCATCCTCCTTGCCTTTTTGTTGTGCCTGAAATAGTACAATGGGACGGATATATTTACCACCTTTTGATTCTTCTTCAATGGCTTGTTGTTCCAATTGCAATCGCAACCCAATCGCATCTTGCATCACATCTTTTTTATCAGGACGGTTATAAACAACAAGCGGAAGCTTGACCATATTCGCACTTTTCAGTTCACTAGCTTCTGCAAAGGCTATAATATTGCTGTTTTCTCTAGGCGTTGCCGTCAGGTCAAGGATAAAGCGAGGATTAAAGCCATCTAGCATCTGTGCGGAAAGCTGGCTTTTTGCACGGTGGCTCTCGTCCACAATGACAATAGGATTAAGACCATTTATTGCATTAACAAGGCTTGTTTCGTCTGCACCTTCGGGCAAGGTAGGACTTACAGGAAAATCCTTCAACCTCTCGTTTTCACGAAACGCCCGTCGCCCATCCTTTATATTGGAGCGGAAACTGTCATAAGACAACACAAAAACGGACAAATGCTCCTGCACACTCACGGCGTTTTGAAAGTTTTGTCCATTTAAGAGTTGCTCTTTATCATAAATTTCTACACCCGAAGGAAAATCCTTAAGCAATTGTAGCCGATAGGGGTGGTCGGGGTTTCGCAGGGTTGCTAGGGTCTGTTCCAAAATTATGTCAGACGGCACAAGCCAAACCACCGCTCCTTCGCCACCTCGCACAATCGCCTCTTTAATTATACGCACCGCACAAGCAGCCAAAAAGGTCTTGCCACCTCCTGTCGGAACCTTAAAACACACATGGGCAACACCATCTATGGTGTTTCGATATGGTGGCATACCACCCTCGCCAGCCAAAGATATACCTACATCACGACTTTCCCATAAGGTGCGGTAGGCATCTGCGGGACTGCACTCATCAAGCAACTCCAAAAAATCCCGCAAGTTTTTCAACACTTTTCTTTGATATTTATTCGGTTGCATACCACATCCTCCTACAATCTCGAAATGTCCCTAGGTATCTTCTTAAAACGTATGCCCTTAGCATCCATCTCTTCTGCACTAAGCGTATTAATGTCTGCATAAATCAGATACCCACCAACCTTTGCTTTTATGCTTTGCAAAAAGCTGTGGTCAAGGGTAGTGATGCTGTCTTTTTCGTAATAAAAATAATATGCCGTGTCAGCTCGCACACCTAGCAAATAATACTCATCTTGATGTACATACTCGGAGCGGGTTTCGGTATACCACACATATTCGCAAATCCTCTGGGTATCTACATCTTCGTTCAAATTACCATCCTCAAGCAACAGTCGTTCGCCAAGCTCATAATATGTAAAGCTGCCACCTGTGCCTTCTGTGTTGCCATATCCATCAATAACACGTCTAACGCGCTCAGCCGTAATACCCTCAGCATAATCTTCCATCTCCACAAGAATAAACTTGCGGTTGCCCCCATCTTGCTTGTTCATATTTAACACGGCATGGGCTGTTGTGCCAGAGCCTGCGAAGGAGTCTAGGATGATGTCGTCACTTTCTGCATCTGTACCCATTTCGATAATGCGCATCATAAATTCTAGGGGTTTTGGGTAGTCAAATACTTTATCTTCAAAAATTTCTTTTACCAATAGCGTTCCTTTTTCTGTATTAGTATCTTTATCCCACCAAACAGAGCGTGCCATCATTCGTGCTTCTCTATATTTTTCAACTATCTGATAGCCACCATCCCTTTTTGCTTTAGCCTTGATATTGACATTCAGATTATCTTGCGATTTTTGTTTGCCCCAACGCCAAACAACATTTATACCTTGAGAAGCGAGCGGATAATGTTCAATTAAGCCGCTTTTTGGTTCAAGCCATATCTCAAAAAGCCCATTATCATCTTTTGAGGCTGGGTCGATATAAAATGGGTAGTATAAATTTGGTCGATTTTCTTTATTGAAACGTATGTTGCGATTGCGTAATTCACGCAATTCAAAACCTCCTAATTCATCTTCAAGAACAAAATTATTGTCTTTATCTTGTATAAGGTTCAATTCAAGCATACTACTTTTTTTATAGACCAAAATATAATCGTGCATACGTGCGATACCGCCATAATCACGTCCCCGGGGATTTCCGACAACCGTAATAGCGGATATAAAATTCTTGTTTCCAAAAATTTCATCGCAGACAAATTTTAAGTTAAACACTTCATTATCATCTATCGAAATAAAAATAACCCCATCATCCGCCAACAACCTATGCAACAGTTTAAGGCGTGGGTACATCATACATAACCACTTATCATGGCGGCTCAAATCTTCGCCCTCTTTGCCCACCACTTCGCCTAGCCACTTTCGCATCTTAGGGTCATTCACATTGTCATTGTACACCCACTTTTCATTACCCGTATTATACGGAGGGTCGATATACACCAGCTTCACCCTGCCCTCATACCGAGGTAACAAAGCCTTCAAAGCATCAAGGTTGTCCCCATGCACAATCATGTTGCCACTATCTGCCAGACCATGAGCGTATCTAGACTCCAGTATACGATATGGCACCTGCCTATGGTGGTTGACCACCTTCTCCTTGCCAATCCAGTTCAAAACAGGCATGGTCGCACCCCTCTCATCAATTATATCCTTATTATGACAGTTTTCGCCCCGAATGTCAAGGTTAATTTTAGCAGATGCAATTTTACCCTGTTTACCCTATCACACATCTAGCTCAAACAAAAATACGAACCCCTCACAAACCCATAGGGGTTTTGAGGGGTTCGTATTTGTTCCTAATATCGGAGAAAGGGGGATTTGAACCCCCGCGTCGGTCACCCGACCTACATCCTTAGCAGGGACGCCTCTTCAGCCACTTGAGTACTTCTCCTTGTGAGCCACCTACTTATTATAATTGGTAGGTGGCACTTTGTCAATAGCCAATTTGCTTTTTTATTAAAAAACTTTTTGCGTTAGGAATACATCCAAGAATATTATGCTAAAAGAAGGTCTAATTCGTCTTCGTTTAGGGTTTCTTTTTCAAGTAGGGCATCAGCTATTTTGTCCAACTTGTCTTTGTGTCTACGTACCAGCTCCGCAGCTTTTTCGTAGAGTTGGTTAACGGTTTCACGGCAAATTTGGTCGGCAACTTCGCCTGTGGCGGTTGCCAAGCCTAATTTGTTGCTCATTCCGTATTTTGTTACATAGTCTTTCACCAATGCGTTTACCCGCTGGATGTCGTTGGAAGCCCCTGTTGTGACGTTTTCCGCTCCGAAAACCACTTCTTCGGCGGCACGCCCTGCAAGTAGCGAAATGGCTTGACATTCCAGTTCTGCCTTGGTGTAATACATTTTGTCGGGGGGCAGATTAAGGCAGAAGCCCCCTGCTCCTTTGGTGGATGGGATGATAGTAATTTTTGCCACGGAGTTTTCTGGTGACAACAATTTCGTAGCAAGGGCGTGACCCCCTTCGTGATAGGCGGTGATGCGACGCTCCTTGTCTTTAATTCCGCTTCGGTCAGCTTTTTCGCTACCAGCAATAACGGTGTAAAAGGCTTTGTCAACCTCTGCTTGACCAATGGTTTCCTTGCCAGATTTTGCAGCGTTTATGGCGGCTTCATTCAACAGGTTTTCTAGCATTGCACCGCTAAAGAATACGGTTTGTTTTGCCAGTCTAGCCAAATCCACAGACTTTTCTATGGGTTTGCCGTTGGCGTGTGCTTGTAAAATGCTTTCCCGACCAACTAAGTCAGGTAGGGCAATTTCCACCTGACGGTCAAAACGTCCAGGGCGAAGAAGCGCCTCGTCCAAAGTGTCAAGGCGGTTTGTTGCAGCTATAACAACTATACCTTCTGTACCCTCAAAGCCTGACATTTCGGTTAGCAGGGCATTTAGGGTTTGGTCACGTTCATCATTTCCACCACTTGCCCCAGATGTGCGGGTTTTGCCCACGGCATCAATTTCATCAATAAAAATTACGGCACGCCCTGCCTCTCGGGCTTTTTTGAATAGTTCACGTACACGCCCAGCTCCCACACCCACGTACATTTGAACAAAATCCGAACCACTTACAGCGAAAAACGGAACACCAGCTTCGCCAGCAATTGCACGTGCCATCAAAGTTTTACCAGTGCCTGGTGGGCCATAAAAAATCATACCCCTTGGCATCCTTGCACCATAACGTGCGTATTTGTCAGGGTTTTTAATAAAGTCTACCACATCCGACACCATGTCCTTGGCTTCCACATTGCCAGCCACCGACTGAAAACCAATTTTGGATTGGCTAACATCTGTTGCCGTCACATTTAGAGCCATTGCACCTTTGCCACTGTTTTTGCTCATAGCACGAAAGGCAAAGAAAAATACACCACCTAAAAGCACAAAAGGCAACAAACTGGTTATCCCAACAAAAGCCCCCTGCTCTACCACATCAACGCCAGCGAGCAATAACTGCTCTGTTAAGGCTGGATTGCGTGGGTTACTGGTTTCGTATAAATTTTCCGAGCTATGTAATTGAAACGCCATCACAAGGGTGTCCCCAATTGCAACTTCCCGCACCAAACCCTCATCCACCCATTGGGCAAATTGGGCATAAGGCACAAATTCTGCCGCTTCTCCTCTGTCAACAACAATAACCGAAACAACAGCCACAAGTGCAACAACAGCACACAAAATTCCTATAATTTGCTTTCTGCTAAGTTTTTTCATATTGTTCCTCCCAAAAAATCGTTATAACCAATTCTATCACAGGTCAAGGCTAATTTCATTGTTGAGATTATGGCAAAACTGACAAAAAAATCTGGGTCGAGGGGTGTGGGGTTTTGTAATAAAAAAATGGCGACTTTCATCGCCACTGAATAATATCCTTATTTTTTTCGACGTAGAAACTTGATTAGAAGAACTAATCCAACCACAATACCGATGGTGGCCAAAATTTTCTTACGCATGGCAGAACCTGGGTACATGGAAAATTCGCCTTTGTCCAAATCTACTTTGAAATCCCATCCTTCTAAAGCGTCAAAGTGGCTGGTTTGCTTAAATTCTGTAACACTACCCAATTCGCATAGCGTTATAAGAGCGGTTATAACTTTGCCGACCACAGGGATATGGGTGGCTGCCATTAGCTCTTCCTCTGTTCCACCGAGGTTTTCCAAAGTTTCAAACAACCTACCTTCGTCCTCTGTACCCTCGATTGATAGTAGATATTCTATTGCTGACATAATTACTCCTCCTGTCTTTTATTGATAAATTTTATCTTCCAAACATTTGTGACCATTGGATACGGAAAAACCTGGCTTCACCATGTGGGGTTTGTCTGGTTTCTGGAACATCGTTGTCCAAATTCCAAGCCACACCCACGCCAATATATCTATTTGAAGTGTTTAGCATCTGGGCTCTATGAACTGGCAAATTAATCCATTGGTTTACGGTTGCTTGAGGGGTCATGTTGCCAGCCGCCCAATTCTCTAGCACCAAACCACTGATGCCATGGTCTGGGGCATCATATCTAGGGAGATTGCCTGTAACGGCGGAAATGTGACTACTGATATAGCCAAATTCCATATATTCATCGGCACGGTGTCTTGCAAAACTTGCAATTTGACTATGAGGTAACAAAGGTTCAAGCCCATATTCCGCACGGAAGATGTTGGTTAGACGAATAACCTCTTGTTCCATGATGATTTTTGCGTCATATGTCGAATATCCTCTGTCTAAAAGATTTTCTGGATGAAATGGGTCAGCTGATTGAGGTATCGTATAAGGCGTTGCGAGAAATACAATCATGTGGGTATGGTAATTCTCATTATCCTCGTCTGGGGCAAATATCATATATCCCACGCCAATGCGTGTAGCATCCTCGTCTAGCATCCGTTCTCGCATAACATCCATTTCTAACCAACTTGCCACAACAAATTCGGGAGAAACAGGATTGGTGTTATTATTCATTCGGTGAGCTAAACTGCCACCAGTTCTGCGGTTTTCCACTCTGCTTTGTGCGGTGATGGTAAGCCCTTCATCCCAATTTAGAGGGTTAAGTTTCGCTTCCATTCTCTCTGCATTTATTAGGTAAAAAACTTGTTGGGCAAATTGATACGGAGCTGTAATTGCTGGTCTACCAACTTTAAGCACGATATAAATGCGGTCAACATTATTAGGTCGTTGTTCTAAACCCACTGCAATTCCAGCAATTGTAGGAAACTCTCGCAACAACTGGTCGTATAAGGTATCATCATCAATCCATTTGGCAAAAATTTCATAGGTGCTGGCTTCATCAAAACGCACAGTTGTTGCAGAAATATGTGCAAGGTCAATCCCTGCATCTCTAATACGCTCTATGTGGTTGCGTCCATCAGACCCTGTATTGCTGGCAACGCCACTAGAAATCGCATCTCTTACATGAGTTGACGCAACACCCATAAGCCTACAATCCTTTGCAAGGGGTGCTAGTCCACTCTGTATTCTATAGGCATTTACTAACCCCAAAAATTCCAATGCAAATATATCCATAGCAAGCAAGCTATTAATTAGTACCGTATTCGTGTTGCCGTCCCATTCCAAGCAATATCCAATGCTTTCCAACACCGCACGTATGGGTAACATGGTGCTATTACCAATGATTTGGGCTGGCACATCCAAAATGTGGTTTGTACCATTGGTCGTGAAAATCGCACTGCCTATGGTGATAATCACCGTGTCACCTGGGCGTGTTAGTGTTACCTGTCGTAATATGTCATTCCAGCTAACGTCAAAACCAAGTTCCTCGAACACGCCACGAACAGGGACAAGTGTTCGACCGTCCATACTGGTGGGCTGTTGGTCAGCAAAATTTACCCTCACACCATTAACGATAACATTAATGTCTGTGGCGTGGGTGGGTTGTGTCACAAAAACCGAAACTACAAAGGCAAAAAACGCCGTTGCTAAAAGCTTCCTTGTCATTTGTGTACTCCTTTCGGATTTTCAACGGCAAGAAACTAAGATTCGCCAATGCGGGTCAACTTAGGCACGATTTGGCTTTTGCGAGATACCACACCTTCAAGGAAAACACGGTTACTACCATCTTCCATACCAAATGCCGTTTCTGCCATCTTTTTGGCTTCCCCAGTTGCAAAAAGCTCACTTCCATTGCGGATAATGTCTGTAACCATAAACACTACAAGCTTGCAACTGTTGGCTTCATAAAACTTATCAAGCTCCGCTAAAATCTCGGCTTCACGTGCCATAAGTCCATCAAAGTCCATCACATTAATTTGTGCCACAAAGGCATCGACTTTGCCAAAGATAAATTTTTTGATGTCCATGTTTAGCATCTGCTCGACACTCATTTTATCTAAATTTGTGCCTGCACGGAACATTTCCTTGCCATACTCATCAATATCCACCCCTGCAATTTCCGCCAAAGCTTCCGCTGAAGCCCTGTCTTGTGCGGTGCAGGTTGGGGATGAGAAGCTAAGGGTATCGGATAAAATTGCGGAAAGCATCATCCCAGCCATAGCTTTTGGAATATCAACCCCATGCTCTTTGTACATTTTATAGATTATGGTGCAGGTGCAACCCACAGGCTCGAACCTAGAAAACAAAGGCGAATCCGTTTGTATGTCTGCAAGGCGGTGGTGGTCAATAATTTCAATAATTTCTGCTTGGTCTAAACCGTCTACGGACTGGCTACGCTCGTTATGGTCTACCATAATAACTTTTTTGCCAGAAACACGCATTACATGACGACGTGATAGGATGCCAAGAAGCGTACCATCTAAGTCCACCACAGGGAAATTGCGATAACGCTTGTTTTTCATGGTGTCCATAAGAGAGTCCACATAAGAATGAGGATAAAAAGTTGAAATATTTTCTGTGTTCATCACCGAACGGACAGAAATTGACTGGCTGATAAGCTTGACAGCATTAAAAGCCATAACATCTACACAGACAATGGCACACTTTGCCCCTTCAAAGCCCTTCGGCTCCAGACCGCCTGTTAGTATTATGCAACCAAAGTCATGCTCATAATACATCTTCCAAGCATATTCTAGGTTTCCACAAATTATAATATCTTTATCACAAATTTGAGAATCTTTGGGCAAACCACCCACATAAACACGACCCTCAACTTTAGAATATTTATATTCGCCACCAAAATGCTTGCCACCAAGGGTATTTATCAAATTTTTATACAAAATTTCGTGGCGGGCAATGTCAGCACCTTCTGCCTCCATAAATATTTCTGTCACATCTGCCATACCAATAATGCCCGTCAATTTGCCGTCATTACAGGTTATCGGCACCAAACGGCTACCCTCTCCGTGACGCATAATATCCCAAGCCACCTTAACAGGAGCATCTTCGCAAACGGTTTCGGGCTTATAAATCTCCAAGTCCCCTACCCTTTGCTTTACATCCTCCAAAAGTTCTGGTATTTCTACACCAAAATAATTTAGTGCAAATTCAGTTTCTGGATTAATGTTGCCCAAACGATACGCCTTTGCCTCTGGCATACCAGTTTGTTGTTTCAAGTAAGCATAGCTAACAGCAGAAGCTATGGTATCTGTATCAGGGCTTTTATGCCCAAAAACACACACAATGTCTTTTGAATGGCTCATGTTATAAATTTCTCCTAAAAAGTCCGACATATCTCTATTATACCATGCACAAAAAAACTTTCAACAGCATTTTTGAAATTTCGATAAAAAATTTGTGCTATGAAATTATGGGTTTGCATGATATAATGTAATTGAGGTGAGAAAAATATGAATAAACTAGGTTTTTTGCAATACAATGCCCCTGTAACACTAACCTTTGGACTAATTGCCTTGATGGCGTTGGTTTTGGGTGGCATTACCGACAATGGCTCCACCTTGCTTTTGTTTTCGGTTTACAGAAGCAGCCCCGCAGACCCGCTAACTTATATACGGCTTTTTGGTCACGTTTTTGGTCATTCTGGCTGGGGTCATTTTTTCAACAATTTCCTAATACTGTTGCTTATTGGTCCAATGCTAGAAGAGCGACACGGTACAAAAAATTTGATTTACGTCATCGCCTTCACCGCACTAATTACGGGAATTGTACATATTATATTTTCTCCAAACACAGTGTTGCTCGGGGCAAGTGGAATAGTTTTCATGTTTATGATTTTAGCTGGATTTACTAATTTAAGACAGGGTCGTATTCCTATAACCTTAATTTTGGTGGTAATCCTCTTTTTAGGTAGGGAATTTGTTGATGGGTTTAGATTGGACGACAATGTGTCCAGAGCAACCCATATAGTTGGGGGCATATGCGGTGCTGGCTTCGGTTTCTTTTTGAACAAAGACGCATTAAAAAAGTCAAACCCTTAATGTAAATATAAAACACCCCTTGAAGTCAGGGCTTCAAGGGGTGTTTTATATGGACAATAAGCGACTCGAACGCCTGACCCCATCCACGTCAAGGATGTGCTCTACCAACTGAGCTAATTGTCCCCGAGATAGCGACAACAGTATCTATAGCGAATACTGCTATATCAGTTTTTTCGTCAAAAACGAAAAAGTTTACCTATAAAATCGGAGAAAGGGGGATTTGAACCCCCGCGCCGCTTTCACGACCTACCCGCTTTCCAGGCGAGCCTCTTAAGCCACTTGAGTACTTCTCCTCGGGCAACGACGACGTTGCCATTTGTACCTATAAGCTGACACCACACAATCCGCTTTGACGGCTTAGTTAAAGCGGATTGGTTTTGTCTGGCTTTCTAGGTTTTAACGGACAGTGAGGGATTCGAACCCCCGGAACGTTGCCGCTCAACGGTTTTCAAGACCGCCTCCTTCGACCACTCGGACAACTGTCCACACACAGCGATAGATGCTAACCCATCACTGCCTAATTTGGTTCATAAGTTTTACTCTATAAAACCAACAAAATCCATTATACAAAATCTTATCGCTCTTGTCAAGAAAAACTTTTACTTACTTTCATTAATTTCTTCTTTCATATTTCTAGCCAAGTCTCTCAGGCGGGAATTTACGTTTTTGTCAACGATAATCTGGGATAAAAACCGCAGAGCTGTTGGGTGGTCATTCAAGTCCACTGCAAAGCGTGCCAGCAAAAAATGTACAGTGGATTCTGACATGCCAAAGATAGGGAAGCGTTCAGATTGATACGCTTGTGTTAAAACCTCATTGGCGTGTCTAGTAAAAAGTTGTGTATTCGTCATATCACCAAGGGCTTTATATAACCAAGAAAGCTTAACTAAAATCATAGCCTTTTCGCCCAGTGATGCCTTTTTCATACATGCGGTTAACATGGCGTATTTATAACGCTCTACTCCCATTTTAATATCCATTTCCACAGGAAAGTTAGCGGGCATGAAGTTGGCATAGTTAAAACGTAATTTAGTAAGCAAAGTTTCTCGTTGGCGTTCTGCAACCACATCAAATCTATCTTTTAGGGTTGCGTACCCACAAGTGGTACACATGGTAACGTCATAACAAAGAGGTTCAAATCCCTTGTAAACTGGACGCAACTCTTCCATATGTGACAGACGCAATTTGGACTCTCTTACCAGTGTGTGGTTAAACTTAGCACGGCAAACAGGACACTCTATCTCTTTTGTGTAAAGAAGTGCCGTAACGCCTTCAGGAGATATTTCTTGGGTTTCCTCTTCGTCCTCCATAACCTCTGGTTCGTTAAAAGATGTGGCAAAAATTTGGTAGGGCAAGTCTAATTCCAAACCCAAATCATCATTTAAGTTATCAAGCAATCCATACATAGAAAAACCCTCCTATATAATTGCATTAAATTTGCTAACCACCTTAAATTATACTCCAAAACACCGAGCCTGTCAAGATGGATTATAAAAAACCTCTACTACAATAGTTATGCCACAAAAATACGGTAGTTATAAATAATCCAACAATTGTAAATACTATACAAAAAAGAAAAGGCGTGTTTGCTTGCAAGCACATAAGAGGGCTTTTATGCAGAATATTTACACGGATTTGGCCATGGAAGTAGCAGAGGGGCTAGGCGATGAGCATCTTGCTGGCATAGAGATGGATACGGTTCAGCAGGGAAATGTTAAAGTTACCACAATTCATGTTGTGGATGAGCAGGGAGAAAAAATCTTGGGAAAGCCCATGGGCAGCTACATCACCATCGAATCCCCCAGCATCAAGGAGAACGACTTCTTGGCACACGAGGAGATAATGGGGATTTTGGTGAGGCAGCTTGCCCTACTTCGGGATGGTCTTGGTATTGATGAAGATGCGGCAGTTTTGGTAATTGGACTTGGCAACAAGGATGTTACACCAGATGCCCTTGGACCGCAGGTGGTATCAAAAGTGCTTGTTACACGGCATATTATGGAAGCCCTCCCTGACGAGCTTTCAAGTGGTTTGCGACCAATTGCTGCCCTTGCCCCAGGAGTTATGGGTATGACGGGGATTGAGACAGCAGAGGTGGTAAAGGGACTAGTTAACAACGTGCGTCCTCAATTGGTTATTGCTATTGATGCGTTGGCAGCTCGTAGCATTAATCGAATTAACCAAACAATTCAAATGACAGATACGGGCATTTCCCCAGGTGCAGGCGTTGGCAACCGCAGAGCCGCCTTAGACAAAGAAACTTTAGGTGTACCAGTTATCGCAATAGGCGTGCCGACTGTGGTGGACGCTGCCACTTTTGTCAACGATGCACTGGATATATTTTTGGCACAAATGGCAGAAGAAACGCCCCAACACCTGCGGGACGGTGCAGAATTTTTCCGTATGCTAAACCAACTGGAGGAGCGTGATAAACACGCCGTTATACGCAACAGCCTTGAGCCTTCGGCTGGAAATATGTTTGTGACACCCAAGGAGATTGGTGAGGTTGTGAAATGGTTGGCTGGGATAATTGCCAATGGGATTAACATTGCCATGCACAAAAGCATCGACATGGACGATATAAATAGGTTTATGTATTAAACTGTATTATTAAGTTTGTATAAACTTTTTGTTAAATTGTCTTACGCAACTATCCTGACCCAGGAATTATTTTTCTGGGTCTTTACCCATCGTAATGTTACGATTATGTTACAGAGTTTGAATGCACCAGTATGTTAAAAAGGGTAATTTAATTGTTTGTTAACTTGACAAATAAATTTTACAAGTGCAAAATATGTTTATAGGCAAAATTACTCTATAAACATATTTAAGGAGGAAAATTATGAAAAATTTTGTCAAGAAAAAGGGCGTCTTAGCTTCGTGTTTATTCGGACTGGCTTTGGTGGCGTGTGGAGGAGAGCAAGACACGGAATACCACACAACCTATGGCGACCCTCATCCAGAGGGTTATTATGAGTATGTTGGAGGGGGAGTCGGAGATTATATAGACCTTAATGCCCGCTTCTTGGAAGATGTCGACTATCTATTTTACATATTAGAAAACAACTTCCCTCTGTTTAATGCTACCGAAAGAGTTGTGGGCATTGATACACAACAGCTAATGATGAATACGAGAAACTACACAGAAACCAGTGAATTCGCCACCGACAGCAACAGGCATATCGAACGTGTTTTAAGGTCAAACTTTTTTATCCATTTTAATAATGGTCACCACCGCAACAACTTTGGGCTTTTGGAAGCTCTTACACAAGAAGATTTTAGGCGACACCTTTACAATAATCCACGTGAAGAGTGGCTACCTATAATTGATAACCCAAGCACCAGAAGTCTTTTTGGGTTGGTCATTTCACCGTTTCCCACGGGCGAATCGGAATGGTTCGTAGCCAAAAGTATCGAAGAGGGATATGTTGCCTATATCGGCTGGGAACAGCTTACTGAAGCGCATACTAATCATCAAACCGGAAATCTTTTTGGTGTGGCTATGGAGACCCATGGCGACATGATATTAGAATTTTTACAAAGTATTGTTGATTACGAACACTTGATAATCGACCTCAGAACCATTGAGCGTGCCAGATTCGATTATTTCCCTGAAATGATAATACAAAACCTTATCAGCGAACCCATCACATACGACCACCACTTTTTCTCCATGGGTGGGGAGTATGTGCGTCAGTTCTATAACATATTGCCCAGAGGGCAAGCGGGATTTGTGCCTGTCACTGATGAATTATTGGCTGGTTTCCCTTATTTACACCCAGATGATGCTGGGATTTTACGATACCACTATCATTTAGAAAGAATCATTCATCCTTCTGCCAACTCCATAGGTTTTGATGGAAAGATATGGGTTTTGATAAA
>WQZZ01000023.1 GCA_009780485.1 Defluviitaleaceae bacterium
ACCATCAACTGGTGTTCGCTTAAAATATCGTCTGGGTTCTTACCAAAGTGGGTGCCGACACGCTCATGTATCAACAGGTCAGCGTCCACGGCAGGCTCTTCCCGCAAATCGCACAAAGTCACCTCTGCTCCATGGGCAAGCAAAAGACGAGCCGCCCCAGCCCCCGACAGTCCCATCCCGCATACCAAAACTTTTTTACCCAAATACTCCATAACTACCCCTCACTAAAAACTATAAACATATATGACTACCCTTAGAACCATTTGCATGGTATTGTCAAAAAAGTATCGTCATTGGTCTTAAATCCAAGTTTTTCATAATAACTAGCTATTTTGCTAGTTGTTTGCACCAACCATTCCGAATTTGGATAATGTTCAATGCACCTCTTTACCAACTCTTTACCTATACCTTTGTCCTGATACTGAGGTAAAACAATTAAATCATAAATTATTGACCTAAATATTTTATCGCTTAGCACCCGTACCACTCCGACTAAATCTTCCCCTTCCCATGCAGAAATTACAAGGGTAGAATTTATGAAGGGCTTGTTGAAATGTTCCATCATTTCTGGTGTTTCCAATCCATCTGACCAGCCAGCAGAAATAAATAACTGTCGCAACTGCTCTCGTGGTAAATCTTTTTTGTTATCATCAAATCGAATGTTCATAAATTTACACCCCAATTTCAGGAAGGGCATTTGCCATACGGCATAAAGACCAATTCAGAGACGATTTTTGAACAGACCTTCCTAAATCCCATAAATAGTCTAAAAGCCTTACCTCAACATTCCTCTTAAACAATTCTTCATATAAATCATTATATTTTGTTACAGAAATCGGCACTTCTGTTTGTTGGCTAACATAATAACCAGCACATTCGTCTTGTAGATAAAAGCTCGTTGTGTCAAATTCATAAATATATAGAGTTGTTTCTAGCATCTTCTTGTGCCATCCATGTTCGATTGTCACGCAGTGTCGGGCAGATGACGAGAAAAACTTGCTAACATCTTCTTGGGTTGTTCTTTCACCCGCATAATATGTCACACGTGGGCAGTCACGTGGCGTTAGAAAATTTGGCAGACACCGCTCATTCAAAGCCCAAACCAATCCTTTTGTCTTATCCAAATCGTCCCTTGTCGGGATACGAGGAACAAATTTCTTTATATTTGGTTCTTCACTAACATGAAATAACCTCATTTTCACACCTCAAACTATATCCTTGTCAAAAGTTCGTCCCAATCCCATTTTTCCATTTGTGGGCGAAATAGCACCTGCATTTTTTCGGCTGACTTTCTATCGGCTGGCAACCATTCGTATAAGTCGTGTTCATCTGACATGATAAAATCATCAATACTTTCGACGGCACACAAGAATATTACACCAGTGATTTGATAATCAGCATCAATTCCGTAATCTTTGGGGATGAAGTTCCATGTGTCAAGCAAACGAATTGGTGTAATGTGTAGGTTGGTTTCCTCTAGCACTTCACGAATAACAGTTTGCTCAGCAGTTTCGCCGTACTCCATTCTACCACCAGGAAGCTCAAGGCTGGCATCTTTACCACCAGCACGACGCATGGCTAAAAACCGTCCTTCATGGACAATCACTGCCTTTGTTGCAAAGTAAATAGTTTTCATATTGCCCTCCTTTGCATTTACAAATTAGCAATCGCCAAAAACCCGACCAAGCAGAAAATTGCAGTAGCGATGTAAAAAACAGACACCACCTTGGTTTCTGGCCAACCCATTTGCTCGAAGTGATGGTGAATGGGTGCCATTTTTAACAAACGCTTGCCGCCCGTCGCCTTGAAATACAGAACTTGTAACGCAACAGATAACACCTCTATTAAATATACTGCACCCACGATTACAATAAGTAAGGGCATTTGTAAAATTATCGCAGTGGCCGACACGAAGCCACCCAATGCCAGCGAACCCGTATCACCCATGAAAACACGAGCTGGATGAGAATTAAACAACAAAAAGCCCAACAAAGCCCCCGCCGCTGCCGCTAAGGCATATGCCAGCGTGCTATCCAACACAAAAGCCGTGTATAAGAAAAATAAAGAAACCAGCAGGGTTACGCCCGATGCCAAACCGTCAAGCCCATCTGTAAAATTGACACCATTTGCCGTTCCAAGGGTTGCAATTACAACGAAAAACGGCATAAACCAACCCAAATCCAAATACAAGCCATCACTAAACGGCACAAACATTAGCTTTTGAATGTCATTTGCCTGTAACAGCAATACAAACACAATTGATGCCACCAGTTGCAAGCCAAACTTTTGCCAAGCACGTAAGCCTAGAGACCGCTTTTTGACAACCTTAATATAATCATCCATAAAGCCAATTGTGCCGAAGGACAACATCATGTACATAACCAGCATCCAATAAATATCAAAACCAGAAAAGATGCCAGATGCCACGGCAATCGCCACCACAATTACAAAACCACCCATTGACGGTGTTCCTGCTTTGGACAAATGACTTTTTGGTCCATCATCACGCACATTTTGTCCGAATTTTAGACGACGAAGAATAGGTATAACAATGGGTCCAAGGACAATGGCTATGCCAAATGCCACCAAAGCCACTAAAACTGCCGTATGAAAATCCAGTTGACTATAGTAATAATAACCCATTATACTCTCTCCAATTTATCTGCGATTTCCTCAAAGTTCATGCTTCGGGATGCCTTTATAAGCACCACATCTCCCGCCTGCAAACCGTTAAAGGATTGTAAAAAACTATCTTTGTTAGTAAAATGACTGATAGAGTTTGCACCACCTTCGTCCGCTCCATTAAAAATATTAAGAGCGTCTTCACCAATACATTTTATCATATCAATACCCAATTTCGCAGCAAACCCACCTACTTCATAGTGCATCCTAGCAGAATTTTCACCAAGTTCAAACATATCCCCCAAAATGGCGATTTTACGCCCTTCACCAGCAGATGACAGCACTTGCAAAGCCACCTTCATAGAGTCGGGGTTGGCGTTGTAGCAATCAACAATCAATTTGCCGCCACAGGGTAGCTGACGCACGTCCATACGCATTCCAGAGGCTTGATAATCAGCAATGCCTTTGGCGATTTGTTCGCCAGTAAGCCCTAAATAATCGCCCACAGCAACAGCAGCAAGGGAATTTAGCACCATATGAATACCTGGGGATGGCACAAAAATTTCTGCCTTATTTACATTTTCTAATGTGATTGTATAAGTTGTTCCATTTAAGCCTTCATCCTTGAAGATGCAAGGTACATAACGGCACGAAATTGGATTTAAGCCATAAAATGTCACATCCACCCTATCGGCTAACTGAATTAAAAAACCATCATCACCACAGGCAAAAACCCGTCCATCTTCTGCTAAAAAGTCTATAATCTCAGACTTTGCCTTGAAAATTTCTTCTTGGCTTCCAAGGTTTTCTATATGGGCAACCCCGATGTTCGTAATAATCGCCACATCTGGGCGGGCAATTTTTGACAAGCGATGAATTTCCCAGCGATTGTTCATACCCATTTCCAACACAGCAACTTCTGTGGTATCGTCAATATTAAAAATGCTGGCAGGCAAGCCAATTTCATTGTTAAAATTACCAAGGGTTTTGACCACATTGTATTTTTGGGACAACACCCCCGCCACCATATCTTTGCATGATGTTTTTCCATTAGAGCCTGTAATGCCCACAATTTTCACATTCTTAAACAAGCTTCGGTAATACTCTGCCAAGTCCATTAGAGCTTGCTTTGTGTCGTCCACATAAATGGCTGGCTGGCTGGTTTCTTGTTGACTGAAAACACAGACCGCCCCGCCCTCGATTGCCTTGTCAATAAAATCATGCCCATCGACATTAACGCCCTTTAGTGGAACAAAAAGCTTGCCCTTCAGTTCCTCACGGGTATCAAATGACACACCATGTATCAATTTATCTGCCATATCAATATTGTTCAGCCTACCACCAACAGCCCCAGCAACTTCTGACAATTTTAATGGTTTCACTAATCCACCCCCAAAGTATCACGTGCAACTTGCGTGTCATCAAAATCTATGCGTATTCCATTTTCAAATTCTTGGTAGTTTTCATGTCCCTTGCCAGCTATAATGACGCAATCCCCTACCCTTGCAAGGTGGATAGCTTTTACTATCGCATCTCTGCGGTCAACAACCTTCAAAACCTCGTTGTTGCCAGTAACCCCCTCGAATATCTGCTCAATTATAATCTCAGGGTTCTCGTTCCGAGGATTATCGCTGGTTATAATAACCAAATCCGACAACCTGCCCGCTACTTCGCCCATAATTGGGCGTTTTGTAGCATCTCTGTCACCACCGCAACCAAAAACTGTAATAATCCGCCCTACGGTAAACTCTCGACACGCTGTAATAATATTTTCAAGCCCATCAGGGCTGTGGGCATAATCCACAATAACTGAAAATCCACGATTATTAGGAATTGACTGTATACGACCGCCAACCCCAGACATTTCTGCCATTGCTTTGGTAATTTCTGCATCACAAAGCCCCAGATGATAAGCGGCTACATAGGCACAAAGACTATTATATACCGTAAACTTGCCAGGGATTGGCACGGAAACCGTACGACCTTTAATTATATACGAAACCCCATCACTTTGCAAGTTATAATCAACGGCTTGAAAGTCCCCGCCATCAATACCGTAAGTTATCATTTTGCATTTACTGGGTGCATAGTCCATCAAATAGTCGCAGGTATCGTCATCATGGTTAATTATGCCCGTGGCACACAAATCAAACAAGCCAGCCTTGGCACGGCGGTAATTCTCCATTGTGCCGTGAAAGTCCAAATGGTCTTGACTTAGGTTAGTGAAAAGTCCCAATTCAAAGTTTAACGCCGCAACTTTATGTAAGGCAAGGGCGTGGGAAGACACCTCCATAACCACAAATTCCGCTCCAGCCTTTGCAAATTCACCTAAAATTTGATAAAGTTCTACTGTGTCGGGGGTGGTTGATGTGGCGAAAGGTATGTCGAGGGGCAAACCGTCCAAAAGTACCCCTAAAGTTCCAATTGACCCCACTTTTTTGCCGCATTTACGCAAAATCCCCTCCAAAAATGCTGTAGTTGAAGTTTTGCCGTTTGTGCCTGTAATTCCTACTAACTTCATATTACGAGCAGGGTTGTCAAAAAATTCATGGCAAATGCGTGCCATGGCAAGGCGGGTGTCATCAGCCTCCACAACCGCCATGTTTTGGGGCATATCCTTTGCCCTGCCCTTGGTGCAAAGCACGGCAATTGCACCAGCATCCACAGCCTGCTGAGCAAAGTTGTGTCCATCAACATGCAACCCCTCTATGCAAACATACAAATCCCCTGCCCGCACCTTGCGGCTATCTATGGAAATCCCTGATATTTCAATACCGTTAATTTTCATTCACTAACCTCACAAAACCTTTTTGAAATTTTACCATATTTTATAGCTTTTAGCAACACTAAAAGTTACTATATTTCAACACCCAGTAATGCTAGTTCACACCAACTCTGCCAAAGCGCCACTTATCGCATCCAGCATAAATTCTATAAATGCAGTAGAATTAGGTGTTGACAGCATATCAAAATACTCTTGCTGACGACCATTAACGATAACCTCTAAGGGCGTCCGTGCAAATAATAGCTTCCACTGGGCAAGTAACAACATTTTCCACATTATTGCCATACACTCATTACCTTTACTAAATGGATATACGTGTAAAAACTAATAATGGAACACACGACTATTAATGAGTGGGTGTACATCTGATATTTTTACCCAATTCATCAAATCATCCATTGTGGTGTTGCATGTTTTATTACTTTCACCTTAACTTGTTTGCTGATTTTCATTATAAGATTAGAAGTTTTGTCCGTTATATCATATTTTGGTTTATACATGGTTCCTCCTGTAGATTACAATAAGTCTACCATCCCAAATTGCAACACAGTAGATAATTCTTGTAAAGTATAGCATAGTGAAGCATTATCGTCAAGAGCCATAATCGGACTTGTGTAGTTTGGTAGGGGCGGGCATTGTCCGCCATAACTTCGTAGACGATACGGCTCAATCTTGAAGGTAAGTGCCAGCAGATATGGGACGGGCAATGCCCGCCCCTACCTTAAAATGAAGCTAACATTCATCCTACTCTGCTGTGTATAAAATCACCCGACTGCCTTGGTTCACGATTTCACTGGGCAAAGGGAATTGGTTGATAACCATTCTCCCAGAACCAAAAACTTCCGCTTCCAGTCCCAATTTACCAAGGACTTGCTTTGCTACGGTTAAATTTTGGTTGGCAAGACTAGGCACAGCCACTTGCCCTACTCCATCCATTTCTAATTCTTCTTCATTAAACACGGGAGCAATTTGTAGATAGGGCAAAATGCTCGCTAGAAGCTCTTTCATTACTGGGCCTGCAACTTGACCGCCATAATAAGCTCCCTTGGGTTCATCAATTAGTACAAATGCCATAATTTCAGGGTTTTCAGCTGGTGCAAAAGTTAGAAATGAAGCTATATAACGCCCGCTTCCTCTCGGAAGTTTTTGGCTGGTTGCCGTTTTGCCACCAATACGATAGCCAGGTATATAACTTCGGTGTCCCGTACCAACATATACCACAGATTCTAAGATTTCTTTCATCAGAATAGACGTGTCAGGAGAGATTATACGGTTGCCTTGCTCACGTATAAAACTTTCCACCAAATTACCATCATTGTCAATAATTTTCATGCCTACATGAGGGGTTATCATATAACCACCATTGACAGTTGCCGCCGACGCACGCATAAGCTGAAGGGGCGTAATTTGGAAGCTTTGCCCAAAGCTCATAACAGCAAGCTCCACAGGTCCGATTTTATCCACAGGGAACATTATGCCGACTGCTTCGCCAGGCAAATCTACCCCTGTCCGCTGGGTAAAACCAAAAATGCCCATATATTCGTGAAAGGTTTCTGCACCTAGTCGCTCTCCAATTTCCATAAATACAGGGTTGCAACTGTGCTGAACACCTTCAATAAAATTCAAACTGCCGTGGCTTCGGGGTCTTCTCCAGCAACCAATTTGCCTGCCCCCCACAGTCCTTGACCCCGTGCAAACAAACATAGTGTCCACGTCAATAACGCCCTCTTCAAGCCCTGCCGCCGAGGTGACTATTTTGAAAGTTGAGCCAGGTTCAAAAGTATCATTTATTGTGAAGTTTCGCCACATTTGGTTAAGATGGTTCATCCGCTCTTCATTGGGAAGTTGCTCCCAAATCTGTGCCAAATCCGCATTGTTGATGGTGAAAGGTTCATTCAAATCAAAACTTGGCACATTTGCCATGGCGAGAATTTCGCCAGTTTGGGGGTTCATAACGATAATCGCTCCACGAATTGCCTGTTTAGCTTCTACAGCCTTTTCGATGGTTTGTTGTGCAAATTGTTGAACCACAGAATCCAAAGTTGTCACCAAATTATTCCCATCCACAGGGGCTATGCGGATAGTTTCACTGTCGATAAATTCCCGCCCACGTGCGTCGGTTTCTGTAAGAATTTTCCCAATTTGACCCGCCAAATGGCTGTCATACTTGGCTTCCAACCCAATTATGCCCTGATTATCAATACCAACAAAACCGATAACTTGTGCCGCCAAATCTCCAAAGGGGTACACCCGCTCCACATCTTCATCAATAATAATACCTGGTATGTTTAGCCGACGAAGTTCTGTTGCAATTTCTGGGCAAACATGGCTTTTAATACGCTCTAAAGCCACTCGTCGACCCACTTTTTCCTGCACCAGTTCCAAATCCATATCAAGGGCATCTGACAAGGTTTGTGCCACAAGCTCCGCATCTTCAACTTGCGAACGGATTACGCTGACGGTCGCAACAGTTCGGGTGACGGCAAGCCCAACCCCGTTGCGGTCATAGATATTGCCACGGTCTGGACGAATTAACCTATCTCTTGTATGTTGTTCATAAGCACGGTCTTGTAGTATCTCTCCGTGAATCACTTGTATATAAAGAATACGGCTACCTAAAATTAACAACATGGCTGCAAGCACCCCAGTAACCAACAAAATCTTTTTTCGCATCACCATTGTGGGTCTGCTTTCTCTCATCAAATCACCTCCCTCCATTTTACGGTGGCTTGACCTTGCTTATTCCAGTATGTTATAATGATATAAAAGAGAAAGGGGGGCGAGTGTACGAAAACCCAAGAATCAACAGAAAATTATTTAGAAGCCATTTTAATTTTAAGCCAAAGGGGTAGCCCTGTCCGTTCTGTGGACATTGCCGCTCATTTAGAGTATAGCCGCCCCAGTGTATCCACCGCAATTAAAAAGTTGACGGCAGAAGGATTTGTGAAGGTGGATAGAGGTATTATTACCCTGACCGACACAGGGAAAGGGATTGCCGAAACCATGTACGAAAGACATATTGTCATATCTGACTGGTTGATTTTTCTTGGCGTAGACAAACAAACCGCCGTAGATGACGCTTGTCGCATAGAGCATGTAATTAGTCCAGAAAGTTTTTCCGCAATCAAAAACCATGTAATGGAGTGGAAAAACGAAGTTTATACTCGAAAAAACCGCAAGATTTGACCATATAAAAACAGGAGTTTGTTGTAAACTCCTGTTTTTATATTTTTGTAGCATCAAGATAATTTGTGCTTCTTTACAAAACCTACAAATCATGTCTTCTTAACCAAAGTGAATCGGTAATCCCTGGCAACCAATTGGGGTCACCCCAAAAGACGAAGGTTTGTCTTACCTCATAAATCCTACCTTCAAAACGTACAAGCTCACCAATTGTGTAAAGGGTACCCGCTACACTTTCGAAGTCCCTTATATTTTGTCCTGAAGGGGGTGGTTCTGGTGAGTTGTTATTATCGTCAGGATATGAAGGAGGTGGTTCTGGTGGATTGTTGTTATCAGTACCCGAACCTGTGTCTGGAGACCCAGGTGGAGTAATAGCTGGAGGATGCGATTGTCCTCCGTCACCAGAATTATTCTCATCAGTGCCAGTGGTGGGGGTTTCAGTGGTAGGCGTGTCGTTTATGCCAGCAAAAACCATATCTAAAGCTCTATCAACACTGGCTTGGATGGCGTTTTCCCTAGTTTCGGCTTGCTCTTTTAAGGCTGGCAGGGCATCCAAAAGCTCTGGTGTAACAATGCCATATGTTGATAAATATTCTGCATTATCAGTAATTGCTTGCAGTGTAAAGCTGTCTAATTCTTCAAAAACAGTGGGATAAATGCGGGAGATGTCTCCGCCATCACGCTGGGTAACAACCATGGTGTAACCAGGACGCAAAAACCCTTGCTCTACTTCACCAAGACCAGAAAGCATATGTATAACACTGTTATCACCAACACGAGAAGCTGTAAACATCGTACCACGAACTGTAAGACCCGTGTTTCCGATACGCACTTCTGTGGTGTGTCCAGCCTGTTGCGTACCCACATCTAAAAGAGCAGAGCCACTCTGGACAGCAAGTGCCAAGCGATTACCAACAGAGCTAACAACAATTTGACTTTGTTGGTCCATTTTCATAACGGAATCGCTGTCCATGAGCAAATACACTTGTGTGTCACGCCCTGTGGTAAGGGTGTTTCCTTGGGCAAGTCGCTGACCGACTCTAGGGGAAGCACCACGTACACCACGAACCAATTCGGCATTGTCGCCTTCTACACTATGAACGGTAATCATGCGAGCCTCTGTCGCCATAACGCTCATGGTAGCACCCAATGTCATCAAAGCAACCACAAACATTGCGATAAGCCTGCGTAAAATATATTTTTTCATTGGTAAGCCCCCTTTATCGTGGTGTCCAAGTTGCGTTTACAACTGCATTACCATGATGTGGCATAATAAAGGTAGTTGTTGGGCTTGATGGGTCAGCAAAAGTAAAACTATGGTAATGAGTTGTCCAGCCCGCAAAAACATAACCTGGGCGATAACCAGCAAAAATAGTTATTGTGTCTCCGCCAATTGCTTGAATTGGTGGCACATGGGTTGCTGCACCGTTCATATTAACCCAGTTGGTGTTTCCGCTGCCACCACCACCATGAACTCTGGACATAGTAGCAGGCACAAGGACACCAGATGGGGCTTCTGGGGGTGTTGGTGACGTGTATGGCAATTCTTCACATTCTTCCTGAGTTTCATTGTCTGGGGATGCTGGTGGTATTCCGCCACTTGGTGGTGTGGATGGTGTTCCGCCACCTGGAGATGCTGGTGGTGTTGGTGGTACTGATGGTGTTCCGCCTCCAGCCGTGCCACCCCCGCCAGTAGGCTCGACATTACCACTAGTAGATGGCGTGCCAGCGGTACCCACTTGACCACCATCACCCGTAACATTAGCCACGGCAGTTGCTAAAGCCCTGTCAACGCTGGCTTGTATTGAGTTTTCTCTGGTTTCGGCTTGGTCTTTCAAGGTTGGCAGTGCGTCTAAAAGCTCTGGGGTAGCAATGCCATATGTTGATAAATATTCAGCATTATCCGCAATTACTTGCAAAGTAAAACGGTCTAATTCTTCAAAAACTGTTGGATAAATGCGACTAATATCGCCACCTGCTTGCTGGGTCACAACCATGGTGTATCCAGCGTGCAACATACCCGCTTCCGCTTCGCCAAGACCCGACAGCATATGTATCACACTGACATCACCAACACGGGAAACGGTGAACATTGTGCCACGTACGGTAAGTCCTGTATTTCCAATACGCACTTCTGTTGTATGTCCAGCTTGTTGTACACCCACATCCAAAAGGGCAGAGCCGCTTTGAACGGTAAGGGCAAGGCGATTGCCAGCAGAGCTAACAACAACTTGGCTCTGTTGGTCCATTTTCAAAATAGAGTCACTGTCCATAGACAGATATACGGAAGAATCCCTGCCTGTTGTCAAAACATTTCCTTGTGCCAAACGCTGACCTTGTCTGGGGGCAGTGGCTCTAGCTCCTCGTGACAATTCCACACTATCCCCGCTAATATTGTGGACAGTAATCAATCTGGCTTCGCTTGCCGTAGCCGACACGGTGACACCAATTGTCATCACAGTTGCTAGGGAAAAAGCTACAAGTCTGTGTAAAATCCTTTTTTTCATTGGCCCTTCTCCTCCTTTTATGTCCCATTGGGAACTGACATTATTCCCGCAGGGTTAATGTCCTAATAACATTGTTACCAGTGTCAGCGATTAGCAGGGTGTTGCCCACAACTTCAACTCCCATTGGAAGATGGAAAGTGGCTTCTGACGGAATACCGTCAGAATGACCTGGAAATTCCCCTCCCGCAAGGGTTGACACTTCTCCTGTAGAGATGTCAACAACTCTAATACGATGGTTGGCAGAATCTGCAACTATCAGCGTGTTTTCCCAAATGGCAATGCCTGTAGGTTGGTTAAACATGGAGGAAACCCCGTCTGCAAAACCACCAATGGGCATATCGTCCCATCCAGGACCTGCCGTGAAAACCAAAGAGCCTGCAATTGTGTACACATCCTCACCATCAATTACACGGATAAGGTTGTTACCAGTGTCTGCCACATAAATGCGACCGTTATTACCTACAGCAATGCCCATTGGGGCATTAAACAACGCACGGTTTGGGTCGCCTGCACCATTGCTAAAACCAGAAATTTCTGGCACACCAGCAATGGTAGAAACACGACCGTCCATGGAAATTTTGCGGATAACATGGTTTAAGGCGTCGGCTACGAAAATGTTGCCGTGGCTGTCCATGTCAATTGCTGCAGGGAAGTTAAAACGTGCATCCGCAAGTGAACCATCAGCGTGTCCAGTAGTTGTACCGCCTGTAAGTGTAGACACTTGGTTGCCGTTAATCATACGGATTGCATGATTACCAGCGTCTGCAATGAAGATGCGACCACCCCTCCCCGCAACTCCATCCATTGGGCGGTTAAACAACGCAGAGTTAAGCGTATGCCCGTTTCGGAAAAAGCCATGGGGAAAGCCAGTGTCGTCCATCGCCAAAATACTGCCAGCGTGACGAGTGGTCAAGCCTTCACTGCAAATTTTGCGTATTAAATTGTTGTAAGTATCCGCTACAAAAACACCGTCGCCGAAGGAGAAAACGGCGTTTGGCAGGTTAAATTGCGCCCTGCCTCCATCACGCGCCCCGTGGTTGCCCACACCCGCAAGGGTAGTTAAGCGACCAGAATGACTGCTAATAGAAACCGTGTTTGTGTAGGGATTGTATCTAACATCAAACCTTTCCACATCTGTAACAAAGCGTATGGGCCAAAACACTCTGTCATCAACAAGTTTAGGTTGTATGGGGAATAGACTTATTTCACTGTTTACGGTTGGGTGGTGGTCGCCACCTACTGTCATTGCAAAAATATTGCCGCCAATGTCCATAATGCCGTGACCAAATTCGGACAACCATGTAAAGCTACCACCAAGAAGGTTTGCTATGTCTTGTCCAGGCAAAAAAACATATCCATCTACAACTTCAAAGGGTATGTTGTAAGTCCGACCATCAAAGACAACCCGTGATGTAGTTGTTGTGGCAGATGTTGCAAAAACACCGCCCACAACCAAAACAGCAACCAGCACAATGCCGAAAAATCTGTTAAACTTTCTAATTTCAGTTTTCTTCTGCATCTTATTAGCACCTTCCAAATCATTTATTTTATGCTTCATCTTACACTTTAATCCCAGTTAAAGAGTATACCTGCATATCTTCCGCCTTACCTTTTAATGGAATCGCCCCTAAGCACTCTACTGTTATGCGGTCTTTTATAACTTGGTAAACATCATAAGACAACAGCACTTGCGACTTTTGTGCATTGGATTCCAGTCTTGCAGCGGTATTCACTGCATCGCCAATTGCTGTGTAGTCCTTACGAAAGCTAGGACCTAAATTACCAACAATCGCTTCACCGCAATGCAGACCAATTCCAAAGCCAATTTCAACACCATATTGCCGTAGAATTGATTTGTTGACGGCTTCCGCCTTTTGAACCATGTCCCAAGCGGACTTTGCAGCGGCAAACACATGGTCTTCCAGTGGCACAAAACCGTTAAACAGTGCCATTGTAGCATCGCCTATAAATTTATCAACACTGCCCCCATTATCAAATACGGCAGAGGATGTCAACTCTAAATACTCATTTAATATAGCAACGATTTTTTCAGGCTCGGACTTTAGTTTTTCGGTCATTGGGGTAAAACCACGCACATCTACAAACAGCACGGCAATGTCCTTTTTCTTGCCCACCTCGTCACTGTCTGCCTCACCGCTTTGGATAAGCACATCCACCAACTTTGGGTCAACATACTTCTTGAAAATGTTTCGCATACGACTTTTTTCCACAGACCCTAACACATATGCGTAAATAAGTTGATAAAGAAACACCAGCACCAAAGCCAGTAAAGGAGCGAGGACAGGCAAAACATAACCTTGGTTATAGATATGTTGAGCTAAAAAGAAATAACCTATACCAGCCAACAAAAGCCCGACGGAAATATACAATTTGTCAATAAGCTCCATTACAAGCATACCCAAAATCAACAAAATTACTGGGATAATTACCGATACCAAAGGCGAAACAGACTGTTTTAACGCATCATCTAAAATCGCTTGCAGAACATTGGCATGAATTTCTACCCCGTACATATTAACATCATGCCTTATAGAAACTGGGTGGTCGTCCATCATGCCCATTGCATAAGGTCCAATTAACACAATTGCACCATCAAGCCACGCAGGGTCAAACCATTCCTCGAAGATGTCGGCAAAGGAAAACTGCCAAAAATCCCCAGGGTTTCCTGGCATACCAGTGTATCTTATGTATGTGACGGAATTTCTCTCAATAAAGTTCTCATTAATTTCGTATCCCCAAAATTCCGCATACATTCGTGCAATTGTCACAGGAAAACTATAATAGCGTCGTCCTTCAAATTCCTGCCACAAGGGTGCGTGACGAATTACAGCATCCCTATCCGCTCCAGCATTTACAAGTCCATATGCAGCGTAATTTGCTAATTCCCCAAAGGGCAATAAAACATCTAAAATTACGTTCTGCCCTGTCAGTGCATCCCTGTCAATGCCTACACGTGCGTTAGATGGCAGTACCACATTGCCTGCCATTACAGCTTCTAACAAGGCTTGGTCATACTCTGGATAGCGGATGCTTGGCTCTGCGTACAAAATATCCACACCGATAACCGCTGGACGGGCATCTTCATAACGATTTAGAATGTTAATGGCATCTGCCATAAGCTGGCGTGTCCATTGCCCAAAAGGCCCAAAGGTTTCAAGTGCATATTCATCAATACCGATAATATAAATGCTTGGGTGAAGAACTCCAGCACGCTGAAAAGTCATATCCTGCACCCTATATTCCATATGCCAAAGCATATCAGCAAACAGGAAGAACAGGGCAAGAAGCAGAGTTACAGCAACCGTAACATAACGCTTAATCATGCGGTTTGTAGAAAGTTTTTTCATAAATCCAACTCCGAATTATCACGTGCCATTAAAAAGTACGTATCTGGTGCTTGACCAAAATGTTTCGCCCAAGTGTCCAGTTCATAATCTGTATATGTTTGACTAAGATGGGCAAATATCATAGCTCGTGGATTGGTTTTTAATGCAAGCTCTACACCCTGTCGCACAGTGGAGTGTCCCCAACCTACATGCTTTGGATAATCTTCGTCAGAGTACGCTGCATCAAACACAATCAAATCCACATTCATACAGTAATTTAGCAATCCGTCATACATTTCGGTCGTCATGCCATTAATTTCCGAATCCAACAGATGCACCACCGATTTCTTGCCATCGGTTATATGGTAAGACATGGTTATATCTGAATGGTTTGCCAAAAACGGTGTAACAGTAAAGTGGTCGATTTGGATTTGTTTGCCACATTCTATTTCCACACATTTTGCCCCAGTCATTTTTGACATATCGTGAGGCCAATATGGCGGCTTAAAAGCACCGAAAATCTGGTTAACCAATGGTCGCTCGTCCCTAGAAGCGGTATAAAGTGTCATTCCAGAATCTTTATACCAAGACGGTGCAAAGTTTCCCAGAGCAATAATATGGTCCAAATGCAAGTGGCTGATAAGGATTTTTGGTGGGTCTGGCAAGTTTTTTGGATACGACGGATAAAGTGCTTTCATTTCCTGTTCCCATACCATCAAACCACTGCCTGCATCAAAAATCAGCGTTTTTCCTTCGGATTCTACCGTCATACAAGATGTGTTACCGCCATATCTGGAGCAATATGTGTGAGAAACAGGGATAGAACCACGACATCCGTAGATTTTAACTTTCATCTATTAAGAAGCCCCTCCTTATGACGAATTTTTATTGAACAAAATTATGGTTTGCTTAAACCCGACATCACTTTTTTAGTATCACTCATCCGCTTGCAAAGTGCTTTCATAATTGCAACCGACAGGTCTGGGTGGGACTTTAAGACGACTAAAACATTGTCGGATGTCATTTCCAGCGCCAACACATCTTCTTTGGTAACAATTGTAGCAGAACGGGGTTGTTTCAAAAACAAAGACATTTCTCCAAAAAAATCCCCAGGTCCTAAAGATGCCAAAAGTTTTTCGCTGGGCTTGCGAAAGTTTTTGTAAACAGACACGCTACCCTGCAACAAAATAAACATACTAAAAGAATCTTCGGTGTCTTCTTCAATTATAACAGTGCCTTCTGGGTAAGAGCGGGCAGTGGATAAAGCGGTCAATTTTCCTAAGTCAAACATATTAGCACCTCATTGTTTTGTATGGTGAAGCAAGCTAAATTTTAATACTAAAAACGAAAAAACACTCGCCGTAGTAATTATACCACAAAAAGTTACAAAAGTAAAGCTTAAAATACAAAACCACAAAAAAATTATATATCAGATTTATTTTCCATGGTTGAGAGAGTTGACAAGCTCTACAAATTCGGCATTATTAGCGGTTTTTGTTAGCATATCGGTTACGTGTTCGTTAAAATCTTGTGTTGACATACCTCCCATACGGCGACGAAGGGCGTGCAAAGCTTCCAGTTCCTTGGTTGTTAGCAACATATCCTCCCTGCGTGTGCCAGACTTGTTTATGTCAATGGCAGGGAAAATCCGCTTTTCACTTAATCGCCTGTCAAGCACCAGCTCCATATTACCTGTTCCCTTAAATTCCTCAAAAATCACATCATCCATTTTGCTACCTGTGTCCACCAAAGCTGTCGCTAAGATGGTGAGGGAACCGCCGTTTTCGATGTTACGTGCCGCACCAAAGAATTTTTTGGGCATATATAAGGCTGCTGGGTCTAGTCCCCCAGACAAGGTGCGACCGCCAGGCGGCAAGGTTAAGTTGTATGCACGAGCCAGCCGTGTAATAGAGTCCATGAGGATTATAAGGTTCTTACCTTGTTCTACCATTCGCTTAGCACGCTCTAATACAATTTCTGCCACTTTTTTATGATGCTCTGGATGCTCATCAAAAGTGGAAAAAACCACATCGGCACGTTCGCCTGCAATGCTTCTTTGCATATCCGTTACTTCTTCTGGTCGTTCGTCTATCAACAAAACGATTAAGTGAACATCTTTGTGGTTTTCCAAAATAGCATTAGCAATATTTTTCAAAAGCACGGTTTTGCCAGCTTTAGGCGGAGAAACTATCATACCTCGCTGACCAAGACCTATGGGTGCAACCAAATCTACCAGCCTGTTAGCCATGGTTTTTTGGTCGCTTTCCAAATGCAGGCGATGTGTAGGGTAAATGGGGGTTAATTTAGCGAAATGTGGGCGACGTATTGTCGTGTGGGCAGGGTCGCCGTTAATTGTGTTTACCAACAACAAAGCCCTAAAGTTTTCGGTTTCTTTGGGTATACGCAAGTTGCCATAAATCATATCACCGTTACGAAGCCCAAAACGGCGAATTTGCGGGGCGGACACATATACATCGTCAGGACCCGCTAAATAATGGTCGGTACGCAAAAATCCGTAACCATCGGGGTGAATGTCTAAAATCCCTCCCCTCTCCTCTCCAGAATTCAATGCCACTAAATAATCGGCTTTTTGTGGTTCTTTTGGGGATTGGGTGGGTTTTGGTCTTGGAGTTGCAACGGTGGTTTTTTCTGCTTTAATAACAGGCTTTTCATCCTCGACTTTTTCTAAGTCAATAATCATCTCTACCAATTCTGATTTTTTATATTTCTGAATACTTTTGATACCTAAAGACTTACCCATTTCCCGTAATTCGGGAAGGGTTTTCGAGGTAAAAGCGTCAATTTTTTCTTGTTTAGTCAAAATATCCTCCTTTTTGATATTCAATTAAATTTTTGTAATTTTAAGTTTTGGGGGAATTGCGGAAGATGCTTCCGTAGAAAAGTTTAATATATGAATTGTAACAGAAAAAGTCCAGTTTGTCAAGAAAAAATTTGACTTTTAAGCACATTTTTGCTATAGTTGTTAGGGTGAGCATCAGGGGGTGACTACAATGAAGCACTTTAAGGTTGAAAAACCAAAGCATAGGTCACCTTTGCGGTTGACTTTGGGCAAAGCTTATTTTCGTGGACGACGACGATTGGATTGGTGGTCTAGTGATATAAAGTTTGCTAAATTACGTCCTGACACATTTACCAACCAGCACTTTGCCCACCAGACACCTCTTTTACGTAGACTTAAAGATGTGGACATGTTCCTACAACACAATAAAATCATAAATTTAGGCATAGCAATTGAGAAAGTTAATGGGGTTGTGATTTACCCAGACGAAACCTTTTCCTATTGGCGGTTAATTGGCAAGCCCACACGAAAAAAGGGTTATGTGGACGGGATGTTACTAGATAAAGGGCGGGTTCGGATGGGAGTGGGTGGTGGCTTATGCCAGCTGTCAAATCTCATATATTGGATGACCTTGCACACCCCGCTAACCGTTACAGAACGCCACCGCCACAGCTTTGATGTGTTCCCTGATTCTGGACGTTCCCAGCCATTCGGAAGTGGTGCAACCTGTTTTTATAATTACGTAGACTTGATGATTAAAAATGAAACTGACCAACCCTTCAAGTTATCTCTGCATATGAATGACACCCATCTTGTGGGTGAGTGGCACTCTACCAAGTCACCTAAATTCTGTTATGAAATTTATGAAAAAAGCCATACCATCCAAAGCCAATATTGGGGCGGTTACACAAGGCACAATGTTATTCACAGGCGTGTGCTTGACCCTAGCGGTCAAATCCATAACGACCAATTTGTAACGGAAAACCACGCTATAATGATGTACAATCCACTACTATCCGAAAACAACCTAGGAGAAGATAATGAGTAAACGAATTATAACATCAATCGAAACAGAAGAAGATTTAGAATTAAGCCCAAAACTGCGTCCCAACAGTTTAGAAGGGTATATTGGGCAAGAAAAAGTTGTAAACAGCCTAAAAATATTTATCCAAGCAGCAAAAATGCGGGGCGAACCCCTCGACCATGTACTTTTGTATGGTCCGCCTGGGCTTGGTAAGACCACTTTATCCCAAATTATCGCACAAGAACTTGGTGCAAACATCAAGCACACATCAGGACCCAGCATTGAAAGGGCTGGGGACATGGCGGCAATCCTTAACGACATCAGCGAGGGGGATGTTCTTTTTGTGGACGAAATTCATCGCCTTAACCGAACAATTGAGGAGGTTTTGTACCCTGCCATGGAAGATTTTGTGCTTGATATTATGATTGGTAAGGGTAGCGGAGCAAAATCTCTAAGGTTAGATTTACCCAAGTTTACGCTGGTGGGTGCAACCACACGGATTGGACTTTTAACCTCGCCATTGCGTGACAGATTTGGGGTTATAAACCGTTTGGAGCTATATTCCGTAGAGGAGTTGACAGAAATTGTCACTCGCTCGGCAAGGGTGCTTGGTATAGACATAGACCAAGAAGGTGCAGAAGAAGTAGCTAGAAGAAGCCGTGGCACGCCTCGCATTGCCAATCGCCTACTGAAACGTGTTCGGGATTTTGCCCAAGTTAAGTTTGATGGGGCAGTCACCTCCGAATCTGCATCTGCCGCCCTAAATTTGCTAGAAGTGGATGCCATTGGACTTGACAATGTGGACAGAAACGTCCTCCTTGCCATGATTGAAAAGTTTGGCGGTGGTCCTGTCGGGTTGGACACATTATCAGCAGCAACAGGCGAGGATGCCGAAACCATCGAGGACGTTTATGAACCATACCTACTACAACTGGGCTATATAAACCGCACACCACGAGGGCGTGTGGTAACAGCTCTTGGATATAAGCACTTCGGATTAACGATTTTGGAGGACGATTAAAATGCAACCACATGGCAAAACCTTTCTATTTTTTACTGCTACATAGGTAAATCATTTTCAGGGTCAAAATCCTCTGTAAGCCATTCCATAGTGACACCAAGAGCCACAGCAAAAATTTTCAATTCTGCATCTATGACAGGGCGTTCCCCTCGCTCAATTCTGCTTATGATTGCTTTTGTCATATCTGAACAACCCATCATTTGGATTTTTTGTGCAAGCTCCTCTTGTTTAATCGGATGTTTTGGTATATTTCGAGCCTGCCGTATTCTGTGTCCACATATATTGCGGTCGCCCTCTGTTCTGCCACCTACTGTAAATGACGTTCGCTTTTCTTTGTTCATTTCATCACCTCAAAAAATAAAGTCATTTCTCTATTGATTTTATAAGATTGGGGGTGTATAATGGATTTAAGAAATGATTTAATATTTTCAGAAATGATTAGTAAAAAAATTTGGATGTACTTTTTTGAACCAATAACTGATATGAGGGGTAATGAATATGAAACATAATAAATCTACAAGATACCATCAGACAAATTATGTTTGTTTGCGTATATATTAAAATACAATAAAATAGGAGAGTGACAAAATGAGCGAAACAATGGCCGTGGAAACCTTTGGGTTGACGAAGCGGTTTAAGACAGCACTTGCCGTAAACGAAGTAAATTTACGAGTGCCGCAAGGTGCAATTTGTGGATTTTTAGGCAAAAATGGTGCAGGCAAAACCACCACCATCAAAATGCTGACAGGGATGAAAAAGCCCACATCTGGAGAATTTGCCATTATGGGCAAAAAGGAAACTTTTGGCAAGGGTATTCGTGCCGTGGGCTACTTGCCTGATGTTCCTGGATTTTATGGCTACATGACAGGGTGGGAATTTTTAGATTTATGTGCCAGACTGTGCAATATGCCAGAACAGGAGCGGAAAACCCATGTTGATGACCTATTGAAGCAGGTAGGTTTGTACGGGGTTAAAACCAAGGTTTCTGGATATTCTCGGGGTATGCGTCAACGCTTAGGTATTGCCCAAGCTTTGGTAAATAATCCTGCTGTGGTGTTTATGGATGAACCAATTTCCGCTTTAGACCCTATGGGTCGCCGTGATATTATGGAAATTATCGGTGGTTTGCGTGGCAAAACATCCGTGGTGCTGTCTACACACATTTTATCTGATGTGGAAAATATCTGCGACCATATTATCATAATCGAAAAAGGGAAGATTGTAGAGCAAGGTACGTTGGATGAAATCAAAGCCCGCTTCGGGCATGAAGACACCGTGAAAGTCACTTTTTACACCCCAGAGGATTGTGGCAAGTTTATAACAGCACTTAAAGAGCAAGGGGAGTTTGATGTGCGTGAAGAAGGTATGAAAGTCGCCATCCAGTCATCCAAACTTGCCCCTGTAGATGTAAGTAAATTAGCGGCAAAATTGCTAACTAACGGGGATTTGCCCTTCAAAGGACTAAATATTGACGCACCCAGCCTTGACGACATATTTTATGAGGTGACAAAATAATGAATAATTACATGACTTTTATACGAAAAGAAATTATTGAAACCATAAGAAATAAGCGTCTGATAGTGTTAGCGTGTGTGTTTATGAGTTTTGCAATTCTCGGACCTCTGATGGGACGATATTTGGTGGAATTTATAACCATGATTGTCCCTGCGGGAGAGCTGGATGTAGATGGTCTAATGGGGCTGTTTGATGAACCTACATGGGTTGATGGTTACACCAACTTTTACACGAACCTTGCACAGGTAGGGGTAATCACTGTTATGTTGCTTTATATGGGTGTTATCCTTGATGAAAAACGCAGAGGAACAGCCCCTATGGTTTTGATGAAAGGTCTTTCTCACACTACCTTTGTAATGTCCAAGTTTACCGTAATGGCTTTAACCACTCTTGTAATCATGCTGGTTTCTACACCAATTGCCCATCTATATACATATATCCTCTTTGAGGAAGCGGGTAATTTTGGCGAAATGATGTTGGGTGGCTTAATTTTTTGGATATTTTTATTGTTTATTATTGCCCTCATGGTCTTCTTCTCAACTATTGCCCAAAAAGTATCAAATGTTGCTTTATATGGATTTTTAGCATATTTCGCCATGGTTATTTTTGATGTGGTACAACAGTTAAGAGAGTTTTTACCATACGGACTTGTGGTGAGAGCGGTGCAAGTTTCTATAGGCTATTTCCACGAACATTTAATGGTCAACTTACTGATAACCATTGTTGCTATGATTATATTGTTAGCTGTGTCAATTCATATATTAAAGAAAAAGGAGTTGTAAATTATGATGGTAGGTATGGGCGTTGTTTTTATTTGGCTGGGCATAGCCGTAGTCGGTCTCCTCCCTTTTATATTAGCCCTAATTAGTATTTTAACCAAAAAAGTGTCAGGAGAAGAAAAGTTGCTGTGGTGCTTAATTATCACTCTTGCTGGATGGGTTGGTCAATTAATTTATCTTGCAATAGGTCGTAAGCAATTAAAAGAACTAGAAACAAAAGGGGGAGTGGCATAATGGATTATATAATGGAAGCCTTTGCGGAACTTTGGGAGTACCATCGGATTTTGCTGTTAGCAATCCTACCAATCGTGGCACTTGATTTTATTTTAGCTGGTGTCGCAATAGTTAACTTAGTTAAAAAACCAGTTTCTGCCAGTAACAAAATCGCTTGGGTTCTGGCAATTACTTTAATCACTACCTTTGGACCTATTATATATTTAGTTTTTGGTTCTAAGCAACTAGATGAAAAAGCAATCACATGGGACAACCCCAAAGAATATAGCGATTTCTAGGTAGTAATATGACTTGGTTCTAACAATTTTGCTAAGGCGACAAAATCAATAAACAAATAAAACCCGCATTTATAAGATGGATGCGGGTTTTATTTGTAACAAAAAACCCGCCAAACTTCAAAAGTTAGCAGGTCTTTTGTTAATTTTCACTCCCCGAGCTGGATTCGAACCAGCAACCCTTCGGTTAACAGCCGAATGCTCTGCCGTTGAGCTATCGAGGAAAGTATAACTTATTATAGCATAACACTCACAATATATGCAAGCATTATTTTCATAGATAGAGATCCTCACTCCCTCAAAACCAAACACGAACACATCATCAAATCCCCTTGCCTTAAGTTTTCCTTCCATATATCAATCATACCCATCCTCTGCAATCAGTATCAGATTTGCACCATCAAGCATTAATCG
>WQZZ01000024.1 GCA_009780485.1 Defluviitaleaceae bacterium
AGGGAAGAAATGCACAATATTTTTAACATGGGTATTGGGCTTGTGGTTTGTGTTGCAGAGGAGCAAGCGGACGATACCTTGAAGAAGCTGAAGGAAATGGGCGATACCGCCTTCGTTATTGGTGATATACAAAACAACGAAGCTGGTGGCTTAATTTATGTTTAGAATTGCCGCACTTGTTTCTGGTGGTGGAACTAATTTGCAAGCGGTTTTGGATGCAATTTCTGCTGGTAAAATACCGAATACTAGGGTTGAATTGGTGGTCAGCACTAATGGACAAGCCTTTGCCCTTGAAAGGGCAAAAAAAGCAGGAATTGAAGCCGTTGTGCTTGAGAAATCTAATTTTCCAGATTTGGAAGCTAGGGAAACCGTATTGCTAAGCGTACTAAGTGACAAAAACATTGATTTAGTGGTGTTTTGCGGTTGCTTGATGATTTTAAGTGAAAAATTTATTGAAGATTGGGACAAGCCTATCATAAACATACACCCATCCCTTTTACCAGCATATGGTGGCAAAGGATTCCACGGTTTAGCTGTTCACGAGGCGGTTTTGTCGGCTAGAGAAACAGAAACTGGTGCAACTGTTCATTATGTAGATGGCGGAATTGACACAGGTAGAATTATTTTGCAAAAAAAAATTAATGTACAGCCCGATGACACGGCAGAAATCTTACAAAAGCGAGTGATGGAAGAAGCTGAGTGGCAAATTTTGCCAGAGGTTATAGCCAGATTTGTGAAAGGAGAGCTACCATGAAGGTCTTGGTCGTAGGCGGCGGAGGTCGTGAACACGCAGTTTGTTGGGCTTTGAGTAAAAGTAGCAATGTATCAAGGATTTATGCCGCCCCTGGAAACGGCGGTATTTCGGATATTGCTCAATGCGTGCCTATAAATCCGATGAATTTTGAGGAACTTATTGCCTTTGCTAAAAATGTGGGCATTGACATAACAATTTGTCCAATGGACGCACCTCTTGTTGCAGGGATTGTGGACGCCTTCCAAGAAGCTGGGCTTCTTATTTTTGGTCCAAACAAACATGCCGCACAAATCGAGGGTAGCAAATCTTTCGCTAAAGATTTTATGAAGAAATATAACGTACCTACGGCTAAATATGGGGTTTTTGATGACTATGAGGCAGCTATGGTGCATCTTATGAAGTCTGACTTTCCTATCGTTATAAAAGCAGATGGTTTGGCGGCTGGTAAAGGTGTTTTGATTTGTGCAAACCTTGAAAGTGCCGAACACGCACTTGATAGCATTTTGAACAAACGAGCCTTTGGTGCCGCTGGCAAAACCGTGGTTATAGAAGAATATTTGCACGGTGTGGAGTGTTCTATGCTGTGTTTTTGTGATGGCGAAAATATTTTGCCAATGACATCCGCTAAAGACCATAAAGCGGCTTTTGACCGTGATTATGGTCCAAATACAGGTGGCATGGGTGTTATTTCCCCAAACCCAGAATATACCAGAGAGGTTTCCGTGCGTGCTATGGAGGAGATTTTTAAGCCAACCATGGAGGGCTTCAAACAAGAGGGCATCGACTTTGTTGGGGTTCTTTTTGTAGGATTGATGCTAACAGAAGATGGTCCTAAGGTTATCGAATATAATTGTCGTCTAGGCGACCCAGAAACCCAAGCCGTGTTAATGCGGTTAGAAACGGACTTTTTAGATTGTATGCTTGCATGTGTACACAAAAAATTGGATAATTTTAATCTTAAATGGAAAAATAGTGCTGTATGCTGTGTTGTTGCAGCCAGTAAAGGTTATCCAGGAGAACCAAAAACTGGGTTTGAAATTTATGGTATGCGAGATTTTGGTAGGGACGTTAAAATATTCCATGCTGGTACAAAAAAAGATGGAAACACGTTTTTTACCAATGGCGGTCGTGTACTTAATGTAGTGGGTAGTGGTAAAGACCTAGAAGAAGCTAGGGAAACTGCTTACAAAGCCATAAACAGTATTGATTTTATGGGAATGCACTATCGTAAGGATATTGGGGATTTAACCGACTTAGACACTTTTGCAGAACATTTACTGTCGGTTATCAACAAAAAACGCTTGGCGGATTCGGTTAAATAAGAATAATAGCCTTGACGTTTCTGTGATTTTATGATAATATAGTTAGAAGTTTGACGAAGGATGTGTTTTTTTGCAGATAAATATGTTTAATTTTACAAACATTATCGGCACTGCATTGCAGGGGACAACTGCTCGTGGACAAGTTATCAACAATAACATTGCCAATGTTGACACCCCAGGATTCAAACGCAGTGTTGTGACCTTTGAAGATTCGTTGGCGGCGGCTGTGAATGATTTCCGCAACACCCGACAATTAGATTTAACACGTGTGCGACCTAGTGTTTTCACAGAATTTGACCATCTAAATTACCGTTGGGATGAAAATAATGTTGATATAGAATTAGAAATGGTACAGCTATTTGACAATAACATGCGCTTTAACGTGCTTTCTTCTGGAATTATGAATCATTACCGTATTATTAACACAGTTATACAAAACATCTAACACTTTAAGGGTAAAGTTTCTTGATTTTTGACAGGAAGGAATGACATATATGAGCTTTTTTAACAGCATGATCATAAGTGCTACGGGACTTTCTGCCCAGCGGACACGTATGGATATTCATGCCCAAAACCTCGCAAATGTGGATACCACACGCACGGCAGATGGCGGACCATATAGGCGTCGTGCCGTGATTTTTGAAGAAAGAACAGCTAGGTCAACCTTCGCAGGGGCTTTAGGTCAAGCCATTGGTCAGACTGTCCGTGGCGGCGGGAGAGGCGAGGGACTTTCTTCTTCGTTTCATGGGGCTATAAACCGCACTTTTGCTGGAACTGGCTTGCCTTTTAGGGGTATTGCTGGTGGTTCAACGGGGGGTGCGGGAGTTCGTGTGCATTCCATACAAGAAGATGACAGTCCTGGTCCGAGAGTTTACGACCCTGGGCATCCAGATGCTGATGCTTATGGATATGTAGAACGCCCAAATGTAAATACCCTTGCGGAAATGGTTAATATGATTTCTGCTACACGAAGCTATGAAGCCAATATCACAGCTATGAATATGGCACAGGCGATGATGTCACGTACACTCGAAATGGCTGGACGATAGTTGACCATCAAGTGCAGTCGGCTGCTTCCTTTGTTGGTGGCTTAAACGCTATACTTTAATTATTATCAAATTGTCATAAGAATTTTTAACTAACTTGAAGGGAGTCCTATGATGATTATACCCATGGTTACTAGCTTTCAACCAAATTTGGGCGAAATTGGAAATTTGAACACTTTATCAAGACCCGTTGCCCCTTTGAACGAGGAGGGTCAGCCTCTAGCCTTTCAAAACCTTTTGGATTCCTATATGGATATGGTAAACGAAGCAGGACGCAGCGTGGCACGTGCAGAGCATTTGCAAATTGAATTTGCCCTTGGCAACCACGACGATATGTTAAGTGTTGTGTTGGCACAGGAGATGGCTTATGTTTCGATGCACTTTGCCGTGCAAGTAACCAGTAGAATTCTTGATGCTTATAGAGAAATTATGAGGATGCAAATTTAGATAATGTAGCGTCTTAAACGAAACGAGAGGTGAAATATTTTGCGAGAGAGGCTACAAGCTGGATTTAACACTGCCAAAGAGCGTTGGATGGCTCTGGAAAAAAGCCAAAAAATTAAAATAGCCGCCATTGCTGGCGTTGTTTTGATTGCCCTTGTGGTGACTTTAGTGTTGGCATTCCGTACCACTTGGGTGACGGCTTTTGAAGGGGCTGACGGTGCTACCGTTTCCCAGATAAGCACGGTACTTGAGGATGAGGGCATACGTAGCAGACCCGATACTGCGGCGGGAACAGTTGCGGTACCCCAGCAAGATGTGGAGAGGGCTAGGATTGCGGTCAATTTGTCGCCTAATATGCTTGACCAACGCTTTACTTTCCGTGATGCCATTTCCGAGTCTGGAATGGGTGTTACCGCAACGATGCAAAACGCCATGCTTACCCAAGCGGACCAAACAAGAATTGAAAATATGCTTTTGCAAATAAGTAATGTTCACACGGCTATGGTTACTTTAGATGTTCCACCTTCCCATATGCTAATAGCACCGACCACCCCTGCCACTGCATCTGTTATGGTTTCGGGTAATAACTTGACTTCTGAAATTGGCGAAAACATTGCTTTGATTGTTTCACGTAGTATTCAAGGGTTAAGTCTTGATAGAATTACTGTTATGGACTCTGACACATCTCATATTCTTTTCGATAATGGTCAACGTAACGACAATGCTGTAACGGGACGAAGTTTAGTAGAAGCCACTGAGCTTGCACAGCGTAATTTAATACAGCGTAATGCCGTGGAATCTATTATACGTATGTTTGATGAGGTGAACGCCCAAGCCAATATTAATTTGGACTGGTCGGAGATTACCCAGCATTCTCTAGAACACATGAACAGTGTGATTGATGGAGAATATGGCGACCACCGAGGGCTTTTCTCGGAGGAACATATTCAAGAGTTGATTGCTATTATTGATGAAGCCAATGCTTTGGCAATCGAACCTGGGGCAATGCCCAACGATTTCCCTGGTGGACCACTTTTTGGTGACGAAGCACGTGAAGGTGCTATGATGCTGGCAGAGCGTGATGTTTCTAGAACATTTTTGTACGATACCTTGGAAACCATGCGTCATCATGGGGCGCCTGGGCGCTTTATGGCGGAAGACTCCAGTATATCTGTATTTGCTGGTCGTCACACTATCCACTATCAAGGGGATTTAATAACTCTTGGAACAATTGAGGCGGGTGACGATGCGGCTTGGTTGCAATTTCAACAGGACACCCCCCAAAGGGTCTTGTATGAAGGGGATGTGTCTCAACATATCGCCCACCTAAGTGCAGCCACTGGTATTCCTGTTGAAAATATTTCTTTGATGATATATGACTTTAACGACTTTCTAGACATTACACCTGCTCCACCGCTTGACATAACTGTGATTGTGCTTTTGGTGTTGGTTATTGTATTTATCGGATTGTTGGCATTTGGTCTTATCCGTCGTACCCAACCAGAGGTTGTGGAGGAAATTGAGCCAGAACTTTCTGTGGAAGATTTGTTGGTTTCTAGCCAATTGGAAGAAGCTCAAACCAGCGAAAGAGAGCGTTTGGAAGAACTTCGTTCTCAAGAAGATTCTGCTGTTAAGGAACAAATTGATACATTTGTGGCTGAAAAGCCCGAAGCTGTTGCCCAGCTACTACGTAATTGGATTAATGAGGATTGGGAATAGGTTTAAGTTTCGGAAGGTGGTGAAGGGATGTCTAATATAGTCCAAGATATTGATACGGATGAAGATGATATGATAATGGGTGGTGAACCCGCCACTTCTTCTGCCCCGCCCTCGGGTGCTGGTGGGGTGGATATATCTACTCTTAAAGGTAAGGAAAAAGCTGCTATTTTACTAATAACTCTTGGACCAGAGCGTGCGGCACAGGTGTTTAAGCATCTCAAAGAGGAAGAAATTGAAACGCTGACCCTGGAGATTGCTAACACAAATTTGATAATGCCTGATGTGCGCGAAGCAGTTTTGGCAGAATTTTATCAGATTTGTCTGGCACAACAGTACATCACCGAAGGCGGTATTGGTCACGCTCGCACCATTTTGGAAAAGGCTTTGGGAGAAAACAAGGCTTTGGAGATTATTTCCAAACTTACTGTTGCCCTCAAGGCACGTCCTTTCGACTTTATCAAAAAGACGGATGCAAGTCAAATTTTGAACTTTATCCAAGGGGAACACCCACAGGCTATCGCTTTGATTTTGTCATATTTGCGACCACAGCAAGCAAGTCAAATCTTGGTTGAGCTAAGCCCTGATAAGCAGGCTGAGGTTGCTAAAAGAATTGCTATAATGGACAGAACATCACCTGATGTTATTAAGGAAGTTGAGCGTGCTTTGGAGAAAAAGTTATCAAGTATGATGATGGAAGATTATGCCGTTGTTGGTGGTGTGGACTCTGTTGTTGAGATTTTGAACTCTGTTGACAGAACAACTGAGAAAAATATCCTTGAAATTCTTGAGTCTGAGGACGCTGACCTATCTGAAGAAATCCGCAGAAAAATGTTCATCTTTGAGGATATTCTCAACATGGACGGTCGTTCTATTCAACGCTTTTTGCGTGAGGGTATTGACAATAGAGATTTAGCAATTGCATTAAAGGGTACGACCGAGGAAGTGCGTCAAGTTATTTTTGCCAATATGTCTAAGCGTTTGGTGCAAATGATTTCCGAGGAAATGGACTTTATGGGACCATTGCGTCGCTCTGATGTTGAGGAAGCTCAACAAAAGATTGTTAGTATAATCCGTAGACTACAAGACACAGGTGAGCTAATTGTGTCCCGTGGCGGAGGGGATGATATGATTGTATAGGAAGATTATCAAGTCCCACTCTGTTACTGTTGATGCGGAAAATCAGCATTCTATAGGCAATGCGTCCGAAGAGGTTCAAGCTGCCATGGCTATTACTCCGACACAACTAGAGGTTAGCCTTATTGAAAACCACGAGGAAGTGACAGAGCATAATTCCAGTAACATGGAACGATTGCAATGGGAAGCAGAAGCGACTGTTGATAATGCCCGACGCCAAGCTGAGGAAATTTTGGCAATTGCAAGGGCGGATGCGGGCAAAATGGCGGATGCCGCCGCAACAAAGCTGGCTGTAGAGCGGGAGCGTATCTTGGAAGAAGCCCGTGAAACAGGCTATAATGAGGGTCACGAAAAAGGTTATGCTGATGGACAAAAAAAGGCACAATCCATGGTAGATGAGGCGGAAGTTTTTAAGAAGCAAACCGAGCAAGAGCGAGAAGACGCATTGGTACGGTTTGAGCCAGAAATTGTACAGTTGATTATGGATGTTGTTGGTAAAATTGGGGACGGTGCGATTAATGTAAGTTCCGATTTGGTTTTGTCACTAATCAGGCAAGGGCTTGGACAGTCAAATTTCACTGGAGATGTGACTTTGCGGGTGTCAGCGGAAGATTATGACCATGTAATTGCCAATAAGTCTGACATTTTAACTCAAATTGAAGGCGGGGCAAACCTAGAAATTATAAAAGACCATTCCCTTGGGGTGGCAGATTGTTTGATAGAAACCCCCTTTGGTGTTGTGGATTCCAGCCTTGGGATGCAGCTGGAAGAAGTTAAGCGTGATTTGGTGCAAATTCTTGAACAGTAAATATTTGAAAGGTGGTGTGGCTTCGTGTTTGATGTGGATTTAAGCAAATATGAAGTCGTTCTGCAAAAAAGTTATGTTAAGCGGTTGGGGCGGGTGGCACAGGTTGTGGGGCTTACCATCGAATCTGTTGGCCCCGAGGTTAATATTGGTGCTACTTGCCTTATTCGTTCTGGTAAATATGCCACTCCCGTAACTGCGGAGGTTGTGGGCTTTCGTGGCAACCATGTGTTGCTGATGCCCCTTGGTAATATTGCGGGTGTTGGGCCTGGTAGCATTGTGGAAGCGGCGAACCCCTTAACTCTCAAGGTTTCTGATGCGATTTTGGGGCGTGTGCTTAATGGGTTGGGTCAGCCGATTGATGGATTGCCTCCTGTGGAGGGTGTTGACTTTCCTATAACCAACGAACCGCCAAACCCGCTGATGCGTGATAGAATCTCTAAATCCATGACTGTTGGCGTAAAAACCATTGATGGCTTGCTGACTGTCGGTCGTGGGCAACGTGTTGGGATTTTTGCTGGCTCTGGTGTTGGGAAATCCACACTTTTGGGCATGATAGCACGTAACACTCACGCAGATATTAGCGTAATTGGGCTGATTGGCGAGCGTGGTCGTGAGGTGCGAGAGTTTATCGAAAAAGACTTGGGTGAAGAAGGTTTGCGTCGCTCGGTTGTGGTGGTTGCCACATCGGACATGCCTGCTCTTGTACGTTTGAAGGCTGCGGAGGTCGCCACGGCAATTGCTGAGTATTTCCGTGACCAAGGGCGTGACGTAATGCTACTAATGGACAGTCTGACACGTTTTGCCATGGCACAGCGTGAGGTGGGTCTTGCCACTGGTGAGCCACCTGTTACTAGGGGTTACACGCCGTCGGTGTTTGCGTCCATGCCACGGCTGTTGGAGCGTGCTGGAAACTCGGATAAAGGTTCAATTACTGGGCTTTATACGGTACTGGTTGACGGTGATGACTTGACAGAACCCGTAACCGATACGGCACGTGGCATATTGGATGGTCACATTGTGTTAAACCGTAAAATTGCTAACCGTAACCATTATCCAGCCATTGATGTGCTTGCCAGCGTTTCCCGTGTAATGAGTGATATTGTGGATAAAAACCATAAAACCCTATCAAATGAAATTAAGAAATCTATGGCGGTTTACCGTGATGCTGAGGATTTGATAAATATTGGTGCTTATGTGCGTGGTTCCAGCGAAGAGATTGATGATGCAATTGACAAGCACGCAGCCATACGTGACTTTTTGACCCAAGACACAGATGAAAAGTTTGAACTGGAAGAGGCAGTGGGCATCATGGGTGGTATAATAAACAAAAATATTGGTGAATAGATATGGCAAAATTTAACTTTCGTCTAGCGTCTGTACTAAGTGTGCGGGAAAAAGTTGAAGATTTGAAGAAGAATGAATTTGGTAAGGCAATTATGATTTTGGAACAAGAAAAAGCCCGCCTTGCCCAGCTGGAGCAAACCCGAATGGACTGTATTGAAAGTTTTCGGGAAGGGTTGCATAATGGGGTTTCTCCCCATGATGTTAAGCAACACAATTTGTTCTTGGATAGAATGAAAAAACTAATACAACAACAATATGTGGTTATTCATTTGGCAGAAATTCAAGTGGAGGAAAAGCGGGCGGAGTTGGTGGAAGCCATGAAAGACCGCAAGGCACTGGATGTACTAAAAGAAAATGATTACGAAGAGTTTTTGAACGAAGAAAAGCAGGCGGAGCAGAAAGTTATTGACGAAATTGTCAGCTATCGAGGAAGCAAAAATAGACCGACTTAATCGGAGTTGAGGATAAATGGCGAATGTGAAAACGGCGGCAACACCAGCAAATGCTGGCGACCCAAAGTCCAATAAGAAAATGGCGAAAGCCATGAAAAAAGAACAGAAAAAGGCGGCGGGCAAAAAAAGCAAGGTTTGGCTTATTATCCTTCTGGCTTTTGTTGTGATTGTTGGTGGTTTTACTGCTTTGGTGGCTTTTGACGTGTTTGGTTTGCGTACAAATGTGGTTATGCCTATGCTTCGTAATTTGCCAATTGTTGGACCGATGTTTGCGGAGGAATATGACCTAGAAACTGGTTTGCCCGTTCAAACCTATGACCCATCTGCGACCGTTGCAATTTTGGAAGCACAAATTGCAGTGATGGAGCAACAACTGGCGGATGCAACCGCCAATTATGAAGCCATTGTGGACGAAATGTCAGTTTTGGAAACGACCATAAACGAACACGAGTTGGAAAACGAGAGATTACGTGAAATTGAAGAACATCATATGGAAATTCTGGCTGATAGAGAGAGGTTTGAGAGGGAAGTTGCCGAAGGAAACCCAGAAGCCTTTAACAATTTCTTTGCAACCATGCACCCAGAATTGGCAGAGGAAATTTATACCGCCGCTATGAACCAGCGTGCTTTGGATGAAAGATGGCAGAACTATTTGTCTAGCTGGGGGTCTGCCTCCCCGATTAATGTTGCTAGGGCAATTGAGCTAATGGCAACCACTGATATGCCTATGATTGCGAGGGTTATGGTCGATTTGCCTGTAAACCAGCGGGTTGCAATTATGAACCAACTAAGCACCGACACATTGGCAGTATTGTATCGCCAAATGTATCCACGATAATCTAATTTTGGTCTTTCGTGGCATTGCCACTGGAGATAAATATCAAATTACGAGGAGGTGAAAGAGATGATTAATTCATTGACGAGGCTGGGCGTGCAAGTTTCACAGAACCGCAACAACCGTGTAAGTCATAGCGGGGAAGGTGGTTTTGAAAGTGTGATTGCTAGTGCTGCTAATGCAGAAGTCCGCCAAGAGCGTCCACGTGGTGACCGTGAGGTTAATCGCAACCAACGCCCTGCAGAAGCTACCAACCGTGTTGACGCTGAAGTAAACACACGAGATGGTCATGTGCAGATAGTTCAAACTGAGGAAACCACTCAAATCCAAGGTGTTTATGGTGATGTGGTTGCTGAATACGCACCTATTGTGCATGATTATGTGGATGCCGACCAAATTATGGCTGAAATGGCGGCTGTTTTGGGGATTACTGTTGAAGAACTTCAACAAGTTTTACACAAACTGGAAATGCCCTTGGAAGCCCTTGCAGATGCGGATAACCGTGCTTTGGTACTAATGACGGCTAAAGGTTTGGAAAGTCAAGTGGAATTGCTGAGTTATCCAGAAGCCCTGCCTGTGCTGAAAGAGCTTGCGAAAGTTGCTGAGGATTATCAGCTGGAAAGCAGACCACAACCACAAATCCATCTTACAGGTGAGTTTGTCGCTGATGAAGGCGAAGAAATGCTCCTTGCAGAAGAAGGTGAGGAATTTCCAATAGTTGTGGCTAATAGCACTCAAAATACCGCTAGCACAACGACTCAATCCGTTGCTGATGTTGCGGGGGAGACGATTGTGCCTGTGTCAGAAGTTCCGCAATCTGTTGTTGCTGATATTGTTCCACAAATGCCAACAGTTACGATGGACGTGCCTGTGCAAAACAATACACCAATCCAGTCTGCACCTACAACCGTGCCAACACCTGTGGTGACACCGCAGACCATTGCCGACCAAATTGTACAACAAGTACGTTTTGTAACTGGCGAGGGGATGGCGGAGATGAAAATTCAACTAAAACCCGAACATTTGGGGGATTTGACTCTTAAAATTGGCACGCTTAATGGTATTGTAACTGCTCAATTTACAGCAGAGAACCAACGTGTTAAAGAGTTGATTGAAGCTGGATTTAACGCCCTGCGTGACTCTTTAGAAGAAGCTGGCATCAATGTGTCTGAAATTGAGGTTAATGTCCGCAATGAAAATGACGCTAATGAGTTTGAACAGAACCAAAGCAGAGCAAGCGACAAACGCATCCGTGATATGATTGCGGCGGCTATGGCGGAAGATGAAGCCGTTCCACACACCCCAACCATAGCGGAAGCTGAAGAAAATGTTATTGATTATCAAGTTTAACAAGTCATTTAACGAAAGGAGAGTGCAAAAATGGCAGTTATCGACCCACGTTACTCCATGCCTTTTGACCCCAATGCACCAGTACCAAGGGTTATCAACGAGCGAAGTAACGAATTGGACAGAAATGCTTTTTTGAACCTACTAATGACCCAGTTACGACACCAAGACCCGCTAAACCCAATGGATGACAGGGATTTCATTGCACAACTTGCCCAATTCTCATCTTTGGAGCAAATGCAGAGCTTAAATTCCACATTCAACCGCACGCAGGCTTTTGGGATGATTGGCAAACACGTAATGGCAATTAGTCGCAATCCCGTTACGGGAACACCGATTGAAATTGCAGGACGTGTAGATTCTGTGCAAATACGTGCAGGTGAGCCATGGTTGGTTATCCCACGTGAAGGCAGTGACGAGCCAGACATTGTCCGTGCGTCTGATGTGCAAATGGCGGCTGACGACAGCTTGGCGTTGACCCTAACTTTATTGCACAATATTAACAACAATCTAAATTCTAGCGGTGTCATTAGCCAAAGTTTAGCATTGGTTGGGCGTTATGTGCAAGCCATTGGTGGCGAGCCACTACAGTTTATTGAAGGACAAGTTGAATTTATTGATTTTACTGGTCCATTTCCCATGCTTGCCATTGGTAACGAGCGTGTGCCTGTTGGTGAAGTTGTAACCATTGGTAACGAGCCTATGATTATAGGGCGCTATATCGGCTTGTTTGATAATGTTGGCACTGCAATTGCACCTGGTGGCGACATCCAAGGTATTCGAATTTATGGTGACAACGCATATGCCACAATTGGCGGAATACACCATCGTATAGACCGCATTAACTTTATCACAGAAGCCATTAACCTACGTAGAAGTGGCGAAGTTGTAGAATATGACAACCGTGATGCCGTTGTAGAAAGTGTGTTTATTCGTAGCGGACAAATTTGGGTTGCCCTACGTATGCAAGACAACAACGATTTAGAAATGATGACTTATTCAGCTTTTGCTGGGATTAGAGCTGATGACGAGGATGAGGAATAATCTTTAGTAAAATTACCGCTCGGGAGGTGATTATAATGCAATTTAACAACAGAATAATCAATCCTGTGCAACATGGGGCTAAGGTTCAACCCCAAGCTAAGAGTCAGCTACAAAATGTGGTGGCTGGGCAAGCGGTCAACGGAAGTGACTTCCAGCAGATGATGGAAGGTTTACGCCAAAGCAAGCAAGATGTGCAGTTTTCCAAGCACGCCAATGCCCGTCTTGATGCACGGAATATCCAATTGGATGGCGGGCAACTGGAGAGACTATCGCAAGGTGTAGCAAAAGCACAAGGAAAAGGCATCCGTGATGGCTTGGTGCTTATCGACAATATTGCTTTGGTGGTAAATATTACTAACAAAGTTGTTGTGACGGCTCTTAACCAGCAAGACCAAGTTTTTACCAATATTGACGGTGCTGTGATTGTATAAACTGGACTATTTATAGAGGTTTTTCGCTCCCGAATGACAGACGGAGCGGGTTACAGCACCCACGAGGGGCATTAAAATGGATTTAAGTTACAAATTATCTAATGCCATCGCCCATTACAAAGACAGGATGGTGCGTGGTCTAAACGCCATGTGTGACGATGAGAAAAACCGTCGTATTGCTGAATTTGTGGCAGGCAACCGCCCAGAAAACGGCACACCAGAAGAAATGCAGGCGTTTAATGAGCGTTTGCGTGCCTTCAAAAAGTCTTTATGGCGATTGGAACAGGCTGAGCATACCGAAAGCCTAATAACTACAGGGGGACAAACCCCTGAGGATGAGGAAAATGACAACAGACCTGCAAAAGTTTCACAGGTGCAAACCCTTGGACACGCAGGGATAATTGCTCAAAACACCTTGCAACAAACACCGACCTCTGGTGGGATTGCAGGGCTGTATGAAGAAATGTCGCTATCTGCGACACATAGGTAATATTGATTACCTATTGAGGAGGATAATCTTATGATGCGTTCTATGTTTTCTGGTGTTTCTGGTCTAAGAACTCACCAGAGCCGAATGGATGTTATTGCCCATAATATCGCAAACGTAAATACAACAGGTTTTAAGGCGAGCCGTATGACATTTGCGGAAGCCTTTAGCCAGACCCTTTCTGGTGCATCTGGTCCAAACCCAGACGCTGGGCGTGGTGGTACAAACCCCATGCAGGTTGGTCTTGGTGTTAATGTGTCCAGTATTTCCCGTATGATGTCTACGGGTGCGGCACAACGTACCGACGACCCGTTACATTTGATGATTGAGAACGATGGTTTCTTTATTGTTGGTGACAACACAGGCACATTTTTTACTCGTGCGGGCGACTTTGTTCGTGATGAGGAATGGAACATTGGCTTGCCAAATGGGCTTTTGTTGCAGGGTTGGCCAACAACTTGGGATAACCAAGCTGGTGGTCCAGCAAGGCACGCAACTGGTCCTATGGCTGGTGAAATTATTGGTCCTGCACGTGGTCCTGTGCAAGGTATTACTATTGGTCCAGAGATGCGTAATGTGCCACCACGTGCTACTGGTAATGTGCGTGTAATAGATAATATTCGCTCCTCGGATATTAATACTGGTGAACCTATTCCTGCCGCTATTGACTTCCAAGATTCTCTTGGTACAAACTACCGTAAGGATATTGAGTTTAGGTGGAACAGCACTACTGACAGTTGGGATGTGTTCCGTCGAAACCACATGATTTGTACTAGAACCAATACCGTGTTTAATGTGGCAAGTGTTGCTCCGCCAGCAGCAGCTACCGTTGTGCCTGTTGGTGGTGGTGTTACTCAAGATGATGGATGGACGCTTTTGACTTCCTTTGAATTTAACGAAAGCGGAAATCCTTATGTGGGCGCACCTGCAATACCTCCAGCTCTGCCAACTTTGCCTCAGCATCTTAGACAAGGTTTTGTTTCTTACTTGCAACTGGTGCCTGGTGCTGGCATGAACCCTGCTTTGTATTTTGGGCAACCACAAAACAGCACTGGTGCTGCTGTTGCACCTCCCGGAAACTTTATCCGCATTGATTTTACTCGCATGACACAAGTGGATATGCCGACTAATGTAAGTAGTAATAACATGGACGGTTTGGACGCTGGTAGGCTAATTGGTCTTTCTATAGGTCAAGATGGTATCATTTCTGGTACTTTCAGCAATGGACAGCGTTTCGAGTTGTGGCAGATTGCCATTGCGTTGTTTGACAATCCAGCTGGTCTTGCGGCACTTGGTGGCAACTTGTTCGCCATGACCGCAAACTCTGGTAGCTTTGATGGAATTGGTCTAACCCCAGGTCAAGCTGGCACGGGACTATTAGGCGGTACATTGGAAATGAGTAATGTGGACTTGGCGGCAGAATTTACTGAAATGATAACCACGCAACGTGGTTTCCAAGCTAATTCACGTGTAATTTCTACTTCTGATGAAATGTTACAAGAACTTGTAAATCTACGTAGATAATAATTTAGGCGGTCGTTAGTGGGCGGATAATATCCGCCCCTACGGTACGCCGTGCCTTGTTGGCAAAGTAAGAAATTATGGAAATCTTAAACTTGACTTTTTTAGATAGATGTGTTACAATGTTGCAATTACTGTTTTGGAGGTACATTTTATGATAAAAATAACCAGATTAAATGACAAAGAAATTGTGCTTAACTGTGAGCTTATCATGCTTGTGGAGGCAAATCCTGATACTACCATAACCATGACCACAGGCAGTAAATTTATTGTCAAAGAGTCTGTTGAAGATATAATCAGTTTGACTAAAGAATTCAAACGTGAAATTTACAATATCTAGGGGGGACACGCTGTGGATATAGGTTCATTAATCGGTCTAATAGCGGGAACGGTCTTTACGCTACTTACTATAATTTTTAACGGTGACGCTCCTGTGGAGTCCATCATGGCTTTCGTAGACGCAGGTTCTATAATGATTGTTATTGGCGGTGTGTTTGCGTCATTACTTATCGCAAACCCCTTAGACAGAGTTATAAAGGCACTGATGTCAGCAAAAATGGTTTTTTTGCCACCTAAGTTTGACCATGTAGGGACAATCGAAAATATTATCACTTTGTCCAACCTTGCCCGTCGTGAGGGGGTTCTTGCCCTAGAGGAGTCGGCACAAGGCATGGACGACCCATTCTTACAAAAAGGCATAATGTTGGTTGTTGACGGTGCTGACCCAGAGCTTGTGCGTTCTGTTTTGGAAACCGAGATGGTGTTTATGGAAAATCGTCACAATGATATTCGTAGCCTTTGGGATATGGCGGCGGCAATGGCACCCGCTTGGGGAATGGTTGGAACGATGGTTGCACTGGTTCTAATGATGGGTAACTTACAAGATATTGAACTTTTGGCGGCAAACATGGCACTTGCTATGATAACCACGTTTTATGGTGCGCTTGTTGCAAACTTTATTGCTAGTCCAATCTCCCGTAAGTTGCAAATTTTTAATGCACAAGAAATGCTTCTTAAAGAAGTTCAGATAGAGGGGATGCTGTCCATCCAGAATGGTGAAAACCCTCGTATCATTGAAGAAAAACTAAAGGCTTTCCTTGCACCATCCCTACGTAAAATTAGCACCGAAGGCGGAGGCGATGCTTAATGGCTAGACGCAAGAAAAAGGAAGAAGGTGGCGGTCAGGCACTTTGGTTGTTATCTTATTCTGACTTGATGACGGTACTGTTTGCACTTTTCGTTATGTTGTATGCCTTGTCAGATGTTGACGAGGAGCTGTGGGAGAGGTTGGTTATAGCCGCATCGTTTGGCAACAACATTCCAGCACCGACCCAATTTTCTGGGGAAGGCATTAACGATTTGATGGGTAATGGCATAATGACCTTACCAGATTTTAATACCCTTAGCTTCGAGCGACCAGTACAAGGCGGTGACGGGCAACAGCAAAACCAAATGGAATTTGTGGCAGAGCAACTGCGAACATATTTTGCATATTATCTAATGGTGGGCGACCATGTGGAAGTGGAAATTGGCGAGCATGGAGAGGTTATCATAAGCGCCCATGGTGATATGTATTTTGACAGCGGTCAAGCCACTATAAGACCAGAGGTTATGCCTATTTTGGAGGCTATTGCTATGGCTCTCAACGAATTGCGTGGGACTGTTAATGTTTCTGTAGAGGGACATACCGACAATGTGCCAATGCGTGGGTCTATTGTGTTCCCTGATAACCGAATGCTTGGTGCAGGACGCGCCCGTGCCGTTGCAAACCTAATGATTTACACCTTCCAAGTGGTTGACCCTGAAATGGTTACTGTTGTTTCTCATGGCGAACACCGCCCTGTTGCAGATAATGCCACACCAGAAGGCCGCCAGCAAAATAGGCGTGTTGAAATTATACTTACACAAGTAAACTAGACTTTTTACTATAGGGAAGGATGTGTGAACTTTATGTCAGAAGAAGCAAAAGGCGGTAATAACAAGGGTATGATGCTTATTATCGTTGCTATGCTTGCTGTAATTATCCTAGCTTTGGCTGGTGTTGCCGTGTTTTTGATAATGAACATGGGGGGCGATGATGAGGTTGCGGGAGGTCCTGTGCAGGGATGGTACAGCGAAGTGCCATCGGCCCTAGACCAACGCATTTTCGATTTAGGTGACTCTATTACTACGAACCTGCTGTCATCTGGTCCTGGGTCTGGTAACAATTTTGTTGTTGTCAACTTATCCCTTGGCATTAACAACTTGGACGAGGATGATGCTGATGACTTCTGGGTTTTGTTAGCAGAAAGGCAACCAGTTGTGCGTGATGCTGTAACCAGTATTTTGCGTCGTGCCACAGCGGAGGAATTACGTCGCCCAGATGGTGCAGACATTATCCGTGAGGATATTTTAACCGCTTTACAATCGGTGTTTGCCAGCCATATGATTGTTGAAGTTTACTTTAACCAGTTTACCGTGCATTAAGATGATGTTTACTCTACAATTCTACAGACAGAAAGTGGGTGCGAAAATAGATGGCTGAAGTTTTAAGTCAATCTGAAATTGATGAGTTGTTGCGAAGTATTTCTGACGGCGGAGCAACGCTGGAGGTAGATGATTCCTCTCAGCAAGGTAAGGGTGAAAAGCCTGCTATTCCTTACGACTTCGCTCGTCCGCAAAAGGTCAATAAAGAACAACAACGCACCTTGGAAATTATGTACGACTCCTATTGTCGCTCGCTTTCGTCTTTTTTGTCTGGCTACTTACGGTCAGCCGTTAGCATTGAGGTGATTTCTGCGGAGCAGGTGGCGTTTAACGAGTTTTCCAACGCCCTAACCAATCCGTGCATCCTTTCTATTGTGGAGCTGTTGCCGCTGAAAGGTTCAATAATTTTTGAACTTTCTGCGAATATTGGTTATGCAATAATTGATAGAATTTTAGGTGGACCTGGTACGGGAGTTAAACAAATACGTGACTTTTCCGAGATTGAAAAGATTTTGTTGGAGCGAGTTGTGTCGCATATGTTGACACCTCTGCCAGAAGCGTGGGAAAATGTTAAGGAAATTCGCCCACGCTTAAGTCGGATTGAAACTAACCCCCAATTTGGTCAGATTATACCACCTACAGAAACAACTGCACTTATAACCATGTCTGTAAAAGTGGGTTCTGTGGAAGGTTTGATGAACTTTTGTCTGCCGATTACCGTAATTGACCCTGTTTTGGATAGATTGTATACAAAATATTGGTTTGCCACCACGAGGGACGATGACGACCACGATTACACCGACGATTTACAAGATAAGCTAGAAACGGCTGACGTGGCGATTTCTGCTGTTGTGGGTCGCACCAACATTATGGTGTCTGACTTTGTAAATCTGACGGTAGGGGACGTGCTAATGCTAGATTCTTTCACAGACGCTGACTTCGAGGTGCGTGTAGGGCCGCTTAAAAAGTTTTACGCCAAGGCAGGAATTAGCAGAGGTCGTAATGCAGTTCAAATTACAAAACTTATACAAAGGGAGGAATAGACCATGGCCGATATGTTGTCCCAAGAGGAAATTAACGCCTTGTTGGGCGGTGGAGATTTAGGAACACAGGCGGGGTCTGAGGAAGTCAGCGAAACATCTGTAGAAGGCGGAAACGCACTTGCAACCGATGATGATTTAGATGGCTTGCTCACCTCCGAAGAGAAAGATATTTTAGGAGAATTAGGTAATATATCCATAGGAACATCTGCGACTACACTTTTCGCTCTGTTAGGTCAGCGGGTTATTATAACTACCCCAGAAGTTTCCGTAGTTAAACTTTCTGATATTGCCAGTGCATACGAAAAGCCGTGCGTAGGTATTCGTGTTGATTATGTGGAAGGTATTAAGGGTACAAACCTTCTTCTGCTTAACCAAAGCGATGTTAAGATTATCACCAGTTTGATGATGGGTTATGGCGGTGAAGTGCAAGAAGGTGATGAAGAACTTAACGAAATGGACTTTTCTGCTATACAAGAGGTGATGAACCAAATGATTGGCTCGTCGTCCACGTCTTTAGCATCATTGGTTAACATGAAAATCGATATTGATACACCACGTGCATCTTTAGTAGATTTTGGCAATGAAGAAATTTTACAAGAACTGGGATTTGAAGAAAATTACGCAGTATGTGTTAAATTCAGAATGGAAATTGGTATGTTAGTAGATTCTAGCATTATGCAATTATTACCAATGGGTTTTGCTAGATATATGGTGGAAACTATGCAATCTACATTGTCGCCAGAGGAGGAGGCACCAGCACCAGCCCCTGCGGCTCAACCAGCGCCGACTCCAGCCCCTGCACCACAACCAGTGATGCAGCAACCAACCCCAACGGAAGGAGGTTCGTCACCAATGGATACAACTCAACCACAAGCTGGCTATGCACCACCGCCAGCAGGATACGCACCACCTCCTGGTTATCACCAACCACAATATATGCCTATGCCGCCTGTTGCGGCTCAGCCAGCACAGTTTCAAAGTTTTGATATAACCGATGTTATGCAACAAAAAGAAAACATCGAAATTATCATGGATGTTCCTTTGGAGGTGACGGTTGAACTTGGTAGGACAACAAGGAAAATCAAGGATATACTTGAGTTTTCGCCAGGTTCTATTATTGAGTTGAATAAGCTGGCGGGTGAACCCATTGACATTTTGGTTAATGGTAAGTTTGTAGCCAAGGGTGAAGTTGTAGTAATTGATGAGAATTTTGGTATCAGGGTTACTGACATTGTCAATGCGGAACATAGAATATAGACTAACTTAGTAAAAGGAGAGAATAAAATGGCAGAAAAAACCATATTGCTTGTTGATGATGCAGCCATTATGCGAATGATGTTAAAGGACATTTTGACAAAAAATGGCTACGATGTTGTAGGTGAGGCTGAAAATGGCTTAAAAGCCGTGGAGCAATACAAAGCCTTGAAACCAAAGTTGGTTATCATGGACATTACCATGCCAGAAATGAACGGTATTCAAGCAACTAAGAGCATCAAGGAATTTGATGGGGATGCCATTGTTGTTATGTGTTCTGCTATGGGTCAACAATCTATGGTTGTGGAATCCATTCAGGCGGGGGCTCGTGACTTTATCGTAAAACCCTTCCAACATGACAGGGTTTTGGAGGCAGTTGCAAAGGTTATAGGCTAAGCCCATGTTTAGCATTTTATACATTAACCCGCCAGATTCTGCCAGTCCTCTCGCTGGGGATGGACTGGCTAACGCTTGGCAGTTATTAACCGTTGTTGGTGCATTGGCTCTTGTACTTTTTTTGGCATACTTTTCTATACGTCTTATGGGGCGTGCGAGAGGGGGCGTGCGTGGACAACGTAATGTCAAGTTGGTGGAAGCTGTTGGTGTTGGACCACAAACCAATGTCCAATTGGTACAAGCTGGGGATAAATTTTTCTTAATCGGGGTTAGTCGTAATGGCGTAACCCTTCTTGGCGAGGTCAACGGAGATTCTCTTATAATAGAAGAAAAGCCATTGTCAAATGTGCCTTTTGATAGTTATTTGTCCCGCTTTATGCCTAAGAAGAAAGACCATACTAGTAATGACGACCAGCAGTCCAAGGAATAAAATTTCCATTTTCGGGTAAATTATCCGCATTACGTTTATGAAAGGAAATTTATGCAAAAGATGGCGGAATTCGGAGAAAAGCACAGTAAGCACAAACGGGTGTGGAAAATCCTGTTTGTGTTCGCTTTGGTTTTCATAGCTTTTTTCGCATCTTTTGGGTCAGAGCAGGCACAGGCTGGTATTTTTCCAGGGTTGCCAGAGATTTACATTATGCCACCAGCTGAAGGCATGTATGATGAAGCCTTGCAAGGTTCTGTAACCCTGCAAATTCTATTCCTGTCGGTATTAATTGCATTGTTGCCTGCCCTTTTGGTTGTGATGACTTCCTTCACCCGACTGATAATCATCTTCTCTTTTCTCCGCTCGGGTTTGGGAACGCAACAGATGCCACCAAACACTGTACTTATCGGCATCGCCTTAGTACTTACTCTGTTTATTATGAACCCTTATATCACCGAGATTAACGAAAATGCCTTTCAACCGCTGACAGCGGGTTATATCACCCAAGAGGAAGCGATTGATAACGGTATGTCGGCACTGCGTCAGTTTATGCTGGGTCGTCCAGGACCTTTAATGGCGGAGAACATCGCCTTTTTCTCCGAAATGGCTGGAATAACCTATGATTTGGATGAATTCGGCTTCATAATAGACCTTGATACAATACCCAATTATGTACTAATACCCGCCTTCATTCTCCATGAACTGGCTCTCGGTTTCGCCTTTGGTGTTTTCATATTCATACCTTTCATCATAATTGACATGGTTGTAGCTTCGGTATTAATGGCAATGGGTATGATGATGCTACCGCCAGCTATGATTTCGTTGCCGTTTAAGGTGATGCTGTTTGTTCTGGTAGATGGTTGGCAACTAATTGTCCAAACCGCCATGGCGACCTTCTGACGAAGCTTGCGAGGATTACAAGGAGGCTTAACCTACTATGTCACAAGAAAATGTAATGGTGGTTATGCAAGATGCCATTTGGACGGTTATCACCACTGCCGCCCCACCTCTGCTTCTAGGGCTTGTTGTGGGTCTTTCGGTAAGTTTGTTTCAAACCGTGACTTCCATACAAGAAGCAACCCTAGCGTTTGTACCTAAAATTCTGGCGGTGTTTCTTGCACTAATATTTTTCGGCACATGGATGATTAATAATCTTACAGGCTTTACACGCCAATTGTTTGAGCAAATTCCGTATTTTATAATGACATAAGGTGGTGGGATAATTGGATTTGACCGCCGCCCAGACGTTGGTGTATCTTTATTCAAATATAGATGTTTTTATGGCTGTGTTTGTGAGGGTTATGGGGTTTTTCATTATCCTACCTGTCACAACTGGTCAAAACTTGCCTGTGCCAGTTCGTATCATGCTTTCCCTTGGCGTTGCCCTTCTGGCATTTATATCAGGTGCAGTGGAGTTGCCACCTTACGATTTTAGCGTTGCGGGTTTTGTGGTTTTTCTGTTAACCGAATTTTTGGTTGGTTTCATAATCGGTCTTGTGGTTTCGGTTATATTCTCAATTTTCCACTTTGTGGGTCAGTTGGTAGACTTCCAAATTGGTTTTGGTATGGTAAATGTAATGGACCCTTTTGGTATGCAACAAGCACCTGTTACTGGTAATTTATACTTTTTGATAGCCAGTGTGTTCTTTGTCACATCTGGGGCTATACACATGGTTATAAGAGCGCTTTTTGACAGTTTTAGCATTATCGGTCTTGGGAGAGGGCAGGTGCTTGGCAACGCAGACCTAGCAGGTCGTTTTATCAACATGATGGTTGACTATTTCTACCTAGGTTTGAGAATGGCTTTGCCTGTGGTTGGTACAATCCTCACCATTGATATTGTACTGGGTATATTGGTTAAAGCTGTACCTAATATGAACGTATTTGTGGTGGGTCTGCCTATTAAAGTACTGGCAGGACTTGTGGTTATCTACTTCATTATGCCGTTTTTGATTACGGCTTTCGGTATGGTTATGGAAGACATTGTGATGAATATTGTAGAAATGTTGTGGAGGATGGCACCTGGTGAAGCTCAAGTACAGTGATGAACCTATGAAACTGATACTTATCCCGATGAATTTGGGATTTTTCAACCAGCCATCTGCCGAGAAAACCGAAAAAGCAACTCCCAAAAAGCGTGAGAAATCCCGTGAAGAAGGTCAGGTTGCCCAGTCACAAGAAATTGGCACGGCTGTAATGTTTGTGGCGGCGTTCGCTTCACTCAGA
>WQZZ01000025.1 GCA_009780485.1 Defluviitaleaceae bacterium
TACTCGGACAGAGGGTACAACGTCATAGTTGACACAGTTTTAGATGATGAGGAATGGGTAGATGTTCTTGTTGGAATTTTACACGATAATCCCGTTCTTTTTGTACACGTTACTTGCCTAGAGGAAGAATTGATAAGGCGGGAACTATCTCGTGGTGATAGAGGAATTGGACTGGCTGTAGAACAGTTGGAATATCTAAGCCCGAAGGAACAAATATATGATGTTACCGTTGACACTCACGTTAATACAACCGAAGAATGTGCTGATAAAATCATTGCAATGTTATGCGACACCCAAAATTTCGGTGCATTTGAGAAGCTTTACAAGAGGAAGAAATAATGCAAAAAGGTAAAATTATATATTTGAATGGGGTGTCAAGCTCTGGCAAGACAACACTTTCAAAGGCATTGCAAAGCAGGCTAAATGAGCCATATTACTGGTTTTCTGTTGACACTTTTATGAACATGACCCCAGAAAAATTCATGGACAATGATGACGACGAAGTATGGAACGCAATAATAGGAATGTATCGCTCAATTAAAGCGTTTTCTGATATGGGACTTAATGTGATTGTTGATGATGTTTTCGATGATTCACAGGAGCTTTTAGACGAGGTTATTGGGGTATTGCACGATTATCCCGTGTTGTTTGTCCATGTAACTTGTCCACTGGATGAGCTTGTAAGGCGGGAGAAAGAGCGTGGCGACCGTGAAATTGGTCTAGCCGAAAGTCAGTTGCCCGAATTGTGTCCTCTGTGTCAAACATACGACATAACCGTGGACACCCACAACAACACCAAAGAAGAATGTGCTGATAAAATCATCGCAATGCTAGGCAACACTGAAAATTTCGTTGCATTTGAAAAGCTTTATAATAAGCAGAAAAAGTAGGAGGATTTATGAGTAATTTTGATTTTGAAAGACCGCAAATGGGCTTAGTACCAATGGTTGTAGAGCAAACCAACCGTGGAGAGCGTTCTTATGACATATATTCCCGCTTGTTAAAAGATGGTATAATCTTTTTGGGAGAGCCTGTATCAGACCATACTGGAAGCCTTATTGTAGCACAGTTGTTGTTTCTGGCAGCAGAATATCCTGAGCGTGACATTAGTTTTTATATTAACAGCCCAGGCGGTTCTGTAACTGCTGGTCTTGCAATTTATGACACAATGCAGTTTATTAAGCCAGACGTGTCCACCATTTGCATTGGAATGGCGGCAAGTATGGGTGCGTTTTTGCTGGCTGGTGGTGCAAAGGGTAAGCGTTTTGCCCTGCCAAGTTCTGAAGTTATGATACATCAACCCTCTGGTGGCATTGGTCGTAGCCCTGCAAGTGATTTTGAGATTTATGCCAAGCGTATTTTGCGGGACAAACAAAAGCTAAATGGCATGATGGCAGAAATGACAGGACAAACCATAGAGCAGATTGAGAAGGACAGCGACCGTGACAACTTTATGACAGCGGAAGAAGCCAAGGCATATGGTTTGATTGACGAAATTATTACAAAAGCACCACAAAAGTAAAATATCCACAAAGGAAACGAGGTGGTTCAAATGTTTAATAACGGCGAAGGAAATATATCGTGCAGTTTTTGTGGTAAGTCAAGGGATAAGTTTAGGCGTTTTGTGGCTGGCCCTGGCGGTGTTTTCATTTGCAACGAATGTGTGGAGGTTTGCATCGAAATTATGATGGACAATTCTGCTATAAACTTACCAGAGGACGAAGAAGGTCCGATGCCTTTGGAATTTTCGGATTTTAGGTTATACAAGCCGAGGGACATCGTTGCCCATTTAGACAAATATGTTATCGGGCAAGACGATGCTAAGAAAGCCCTGTCTGTTGCGGTTTATAACCATTATAAGCGTATCACAAAGATGCTGGATATGCCCGAGGAGGACATTCCAGAGGTGGAACTTGCAAAAAGTAATGTGTTGATGCTTGGACCAACAGGTACAGGCAAAACATTTTTGGCACAAACCCTTGCAAAACTTCTTGACGTGCCTTTTGCCGTGGCGGATGCCACCTCTCTTACAGAGGCGGGTTATGTTGGCGAGGACGTGGAAAACATCCTGCTGCGCCTTATCCAAGCGGCTGATGGCGACGTGGAACGTGCAGAGCGTGGCATTATTTACATCGACGAAATTGACAAAATTGCCCGCCGTTCCGAAAACCGCTCCATCACAAGGGATGTAAGTGGTGAGGGCGTTCAGCAAGCCCTGCTGAAAATTTTGGAGGGGACGGTTGCCAATGTGCCACCACAAGGCGGACGCAAACACCCCCACCAAGAATTCATCCAAATGGACACCACAAACATCTTGTTTATTTGTGGTGGTGCTTTCGAGGGCATGGATAAGGTTATCGAGGAGCGGATGAACAAGAAGATGATTGGTTTTAACTCCAAGTTAAAAACTGACGACAAAAAAACCGCATCCGAAATTATGAAACAGGTGACAACCAAGGACTTGCAACGCTTTGGGGTAATTCCAGAGGTTATCGGTCGCCTGCCCATCATTGTTTCCCTCAACGCACTTGACGAAGATGCGTTAATCAATATTTTGACAAAGCCGAAAAACGCACTTATCAAACAATACAAGCAACTTTTCAAAATGGATGATGTGGAGCTTGAATTCGAGGACGAAGCCTTAACCCACATTGCCAAACTTGCCATAGAACGCAACATTGGCGCACGTGGTCTGCGTTCTATAATCGAGAGTTTTATGGTTGACATTATGTACGAAGTGCCGTCAGACGAAGGTATGTCAAAGGTGGTTATAACCAAAGAAGTGGTGGAAAAATCCGCCCCGCCACAGACAATTCGCAAGATGCCTAATGCCGATGATGGTGCTGATACAAATATCCTAGAAAGCGGTGCATAAAGCACCACAAACTTTATTATTTTACAGGGAGGGGTTAAGGTGCAAGGAAATTTTATAGAACGGCATATTAAAGAGGATTTAGGTGCGGACACCCAGAAATTGCAAACCCGCTTCCCTCCCGAGCCTAGCGGATACCCCCACATTGGCAATGCCAAGGGCATTTGGATAAACTTTAGCCTAGCGGAACAGTTTGGGGGCAAATGCAACCTTCGTATTGACGACACAGACCCCACCAAAGAAAACATGGCGGCATCCGTAGAGGCTCTAAAAGACGGAATTAAATGGCTGGGATTTGAGTGGAGCGGTTTTTTCTATGCGTCCAACTACTTTGACAAGCTCTACGAATTCGCAGTCATACTCATCAAAAAGGGCATGGCTTATGTTTGTGATTTGGACAGCGAACAGATGCGGGAATATCGTGGCACACTGACCCAGTCGGGCAAAAACAGCCCCTATCGTGACCGCACAACCCAAGAAAATTTGGATTTGTTCACCCGCATGAAAGCTGGCGAATTTCCCAATGGCACACGCACCCTGCGGGCAAAAATCGACATGACAAGCCCTAATATGAATATGCGTGACCCTGTAATTTACAGGATTATCCACCACGAGCATTATAATGCCCCTGGATGGTGCGTGTACCCCACATATGACTATGCCCATCCCTTATCTGACGCAATCGAAGGCATTACCCACAGTCTATGTGGCGTGGAATTTGAAGACCATCGCCCCCTTTACAACTGGTGTGTGGAGAGTGTGGGTGGTTTTGACCCAGTCCCCCGCCAAATCGAATTTGGGGAGCTTAACCTAAGCAATGCAATTTTGGGCAAGCGTTTTATACGCAAGCTTATTGAAGATGGCGTTATAGATTATTGGGACGACCCACGCTTGGTAACGCTGGCAGGGATGCGTCGCAGGGGCTATCGCCCAAAGGCTTTGCACAACTTTTTTGAAGCGGCTGGCGTTGCCAAAAGCATCGCAAACGTTGACATTGCCATGTTGGAGCATTTTGTGCGGGAGGACTTGGCACAGGATTGCAAGGTTGTAATGGCAGTCCTTGACCCTATCAAGCTGGTTATCACCAATTACCCCGAAGGGCAGACAGAGATGCTGGAAATGCCCAACAACCCGAAAAATGAGGGTCTTGGCACTCGCCAAATCCCCTTTGGGCGGGAGGTTTATATAGAAGCTGACGATTTTGCAGAAAATCCGCCACCGAAATATCATAGGCTTTATAAAGGTAACGAAGTCCGTCTGGCTGGTGCATATTTTGTTACTTGTACAGATTTCGTAAAGGATGAAAGTGGCAAAATCATAGAAATTCATGCAACGTACGACCCTGCAACCAAAAGCGGTTCGGGATTTAGTGAGCGTAAGGTAAAAGGTACAATTCACTGGGTTTGTGCAAGTGAAGCTGTACCGATTAAGGCTAATCTATACAGCTATTTAGTTTTGGATGACGAAACCGCCGAAGAAGGTTTTGTCTTTAACGAAAACAGTTTGGTTGTGGCGGAAAACGCCATCGCAGAACCATCAATCAAAAACGCTACGGAAGCTGACCGCTTCCAATTTATGCGTAATGCCTTTTTCTGCCTTGACACAAAAGATACAACCACAGGCAAAATGGCATTTAACCGCATTGTGGAGCTTAAATCATCGTTCAAACCTAATTGATAATACGGAAAAACGCCATTGCAGGTTACAAAACTTGCAATGGCGTTTTATATTATTGGTTATTAAAATATGTATGTGGGATTTGTCACATTTATCCAACCCTGTAGAAACCGAAATATCCCCGTTAATTACCTTTCTTTTGCTCGTTTATGACCCGCATAACTTCTGCCCCATTTCGTGCATATACGCTATATTGTGTGTTTCCGCTGTGTATAATAATTCTATCGCTTTTGACGGAAGTGGTAACGGTTACTTGGTCTATCATCTGGTGACTTTGAAAGTTTCGCACGCCAGCTGGATGAGCGAGGGTACCGATTGAAGGGTGGCGGTCTTAATGGAAGCAACAGTTAGAGATTTTGTTTAGACTTATCGTCAACAACATTTTCAAAGATTCCAAAAAGTTGGAGTTTGATATAAGTAACCCCTACAGGCTATTTTCTGATTTTTACTTCGCTAGATATTTGGTGCAGTTATTCTTTTTAGAGGAGAACGAACTAAAAAACCGTGATGACTTTAATAAGTTAAGGGCTACGAAAATAAGCCTGATGCCGAAGAAGACGTGTTAGCTCTTTGTAAGGAGATTGATGAGGTTGTAAAAAGTTTTGACAAGTCAGGTTGGATTGAACCAGAAAATCAACCGCCGACACAGTTGCATAAGAACGAACGGTTTGGTGTACCGACACTTGGAGAACAGGTTGTTAATAAGAAGGGTCGGGCGGATAGATAGCAAAAACTCCGTTACTGGTTTTTGGAAAGTGTTTTTGCGTAAACGGGTCATTGCTTTTACACTTAATTTGTGTCGCTCTCCGCTTACAAAAAACTCAAGGCTTGCACCTGCTTCTTTCTGAAAGTCTAAAAGATGAAGCTCAAATCTAATAACGGTAAAAATTATTTAAGGAGTTTACAATCATCCTAAATTTACCTTTGAACGAGTATATATTTTTATGGTAGAATAATAGCCCCATCTATTTAACCTATACCTTCTACATTCCTCGATATTGCCCTTAGCGTATAAAATTCTCTAAGAAACGGTGTGATTAAATATGAACAGAACAATTCTCCATAGCGACCTCAACGGATTTTATGCAAGTGTTGAGTGTTTTTCTAATCCTTCAATTCGTAATGTACCCGTGATTGTTGGTGGAGATGAGGAAATGCGTCATGGTATCGTTCTTGCTAAAAATGACATAGCAAAGAAGTTTGGAATGGTGACAGGAGAAGCGGTATGGCAAGCCAAACGAAAATGCCCTGGGCTTGTATCGGTAAGACCAGACTTTAATAAGTATTTGAAATTCTCCCGACTAGCCCGTGAAATATACGAACGCTATACTGACCAAGTGGAGAGCTTTGGAGTAGATGAGGTTTGGGCTGATGTTTCTGGTAGTATAGGGCTATTCGGTAACGGAAAGATGATAGCGGATGAAATACGTGCTACAATCAAAAAGGAGCTAGGTATAACCGCTTCGATAGGTGTGAGTTTTAATAAGATATTCTCTAAGCTAGGTTCGGATATGAAAAAACCAGATGTAACCACTCTTGTCACAAAAGATAATTACAAAGATACTGCTTGGAGACTTCCTGTTTCTGATTTGCTTTATGTAGGTTCTGCAACCCAGAAGAAGTTACACAATCGGAACATCAACACCATAGGTCAACTAGCAAACATGGATGTGAAGCATTTAGTTTCGCTATTAGGTAAGTGGGACGTAGTCCTGCACAACTTCGCTAATGGGTTTGACAATCAACCAGTGAAGAAAAAGGGTGTTGAGGCGTTTATAAAAAGTGTTGGTAATTCATCTACCCTGCATAGAGATATATTCACGGTTGAAGATGTAAAGCGGGTATTTTATATGCTGTCAGAAAGCGTAGCTACTCGCCTTCGTGAACATGGGCTAAAAGCCACCACCATCCAGATTCATGTTAGAGATAATGAATTATCTTCTTGTGAGCGTCAAGCTCAATTGCTGTTTCCAACATACTTAACTTCGGAGATTGCAGAAAAAGTCTTGGATATATATTTGAGGAAGTACCAATACAGAAACCCTATCCGAAGTTTAGGTGTCCGTGCCTGTAATCTTGTAGCCAAAGATGTAACATACCAATTAGACCTATTCACAGACCACACCCAGCGTGAACGCCTTGAGTCCCTAGAAGAATCCATAGACAACTTACGACAACGCTTCGGTTATAGCATTGTCCAAAGGGGCATACTATATGAAGATGGCAAGTTGACAAGTATAAACCCAAAAGATGACCATACCATACACCCCATAAACTACTTTGAGGGTGCTATAGAAAAAGACTTAGCAAAAGACATTGCCATCGACTATACTTTCAAAAGAAGTGGATGATGTCTTATTAAAAAGATTCCTGTATCTGTTTTAGCTGTTTTTGCATCGGAGGATTGTCCTGTTTCAAGACTTCCCGCTAGTTCTGCTTTAGTGTACAAGCACAAGGTTATTCCGATTAGACTTCTAACCAAATGCGGAGAGAGAATCGTCATTGACCGTGTCACTAGCATCAAACGACAAGCATCAACCAAAGTTGGGGGTCTTGGTGAGAGATACACTTGCTTGGCTACTTTAGGTGAGGTTCAGAAACAAATATATGTTTACAAAGATGAAGACGATTGGTATATGGAGGATAAATTCTAAACTTAGATAACTTAACACCCTCAAGGTTTGTTACTTTCTTGGGGGTGTTATTGTATTTTATTGTATTTTATTGTATTTTATTGGATTTTCATTGCTTTTAGTGTCGATGTGTGCTATACTCTAAGTGTGAAGTTGTGTCAAGAAGTAATTAGATTAGGAAAATGATGCGGTTGGTTGTTGTTTAGTCATTTAGAAATGTCTGTAAATATAGGGATTTTAGTTATAACGTGAAGACTAAGACGCAACCATTCACATATAAATTTTTCTGGTAATTACAAATTCAGAACCTTGGAGGCGAATGGTCAATGCGGAATAATTTTATTAGCTTCTTAGAACATGGCAGGGACTTTTTGGAGCGAAATTCAGAATGGTTGACTGTTTTGGTTGGTATAATAGGACTTATTTTTGCTATTTATTTCGGCATAAAAACTGTAAGTAAAAAGAAAAAATCAAGACTAGATGATAGACCCGCTCACTTTGACACCCAAATCAATCAGGGTTCAAATGTGCAAAATTACCAAAACTCAAATGTGCAAAACAGTCAAGGTTCATCTACCCAGAACATACGTGGCTCTGTGATAAATTATAACTTTCAAGATACCAATCGAAAAGAACCCGACCTCAACGAAACCACTAAAAAATCACCGATATTACATATCCCCGATAAAGGTGTCAACTTTATATTGAGACATGACAAGTTTTCTGAACTATCGAAGCAATTTGAAACCTATCACAGGGCAGTGCTTTGCGGTGGTGGCGGTTTTGGAAAAACACAGATAGCCTCCCATTATGCTCATACGCTTAAAGGTGATAAGTATAGACACATCTGGTTTTTTAACGCCGCAAGCTCTGATGAGCTTGAAAATTCTTACCGTGAGCTTGCTGTGCTTACGGGATTACTAACTGCAAAAAATGAGGATTTTAATCGACTGGTCAAAGCCTATGTTGATGCTTGGCTAAATGAGGTGCAAGACTGTCTATTAGTTTACGATAATGCCGAAGGTCTAAAAGATAGGCTTCAAGAATATTTACCAAAAAGCTTTAAGGGTCATATTCTTTTTTGTACAAGAGATGAGCAAGCCAATTATACTAACCACAAACCCATTAAAGTTGATGTCTTTTCACCTGACGAATCTTTAAGGTATTTAAGAGGGACAATTAAAAATATTGAAGAAGATAGTGCAATTGAACTATCAAGCATTTTAAGTAATATCCCTTTGGCGTTACGTATTGCTGTAGCCTATATTGATGCAATGAAGCTCACTTGCTCTCAGTATATTGAGCTACTAAAAAAACAGGGGATAAAATATCTGGATAAAGGTATATCTGGATATGATAAAGCCATCATCGACACTTGGGACATTTCTATTAGGGAACTCCCTCAAGAAGCCCAGCAATTATTTCATTTATGTGCTTACTGCTCCTCTAGCGATATTCCGCTATCCATGTTCATTGATGGGAATCAGTGGCTTCCACAGCCACTCTTGGCTAATCTTTCAATTGATAACGATGTCGGGCATCACAATATCTTAAATGAACTTGAAAGGTTTGGTCTATTGTCTTTTACTTGGGATAACAATAACGCCTTAATGTCTATTCATGGACTTATCCAAAAGACGGTTCTTTATAATCATCAGGACGACACATCTTGGCTTAAAATTTGCCTTGAGGTAGTGTATAGAACATTTAGTTATGAACACGGTAACAAATTTTTGACGGATAAATTTTTGCAAATGCTACCCCATGTATTGCAGATTGCAGAACATTCAATGGAGGTGCTTTATGAAGAGTGATGAATTTCAAGGGAAAGTGGCGAGGTTATATGATGAAGCTGGGAAAGGCTTAAATTATTTGAGCGAATATGTTAAGGCGCTGGAGTGTCTTGAAAAGGTCTTGGTCATAAGAGAAAGGGTTCTAGGAACAGAACACCCAGACACAGCCACCACCTATAACAATATGGCTTCGGTCTACCAACGCCAAGGTGACTATGCCGAGGCACTAGTTTGGTATGAAAAGGCTTTGGTCATCAGAGAAAGAGTTCTAGGAACAGTACACCCAGACACAGCCACCACCTATAACAACATAGCTTCGGTCTACCAACACCAAGGTGACTATGCCGAGGCACTAGTTTGGTATGAAAAGGATTTGGTCATTACAGAAAGGGTTCTAGGAACAGTACACCCAGACACAGCCACCACCTATAACAACATAGCTTCGGTCTACCAACGCCAAGGTGACTATGCCGAGGCACTAGTTTGGCATGAAAAGGCTTTGGTCATCAGAGAGAGAGTTCTAGGAACAGAACACCCAGACACAGCCACCACCTATAACAATATAGCTTCGGTCTACCAACGCCAAGGTGACTATGCCGAGGCACTAGTTTGGTATGAAAAGGATTTGGTCATTACAGAAAGGGTTCTAGGAACAGAACACCCAGACACAGCCACCACCTATAACAACATAGCTTCGGTCTACCAACGCCAAGGTGACTATGCCGAGGCACTAGTTTGGTATGAAAAGGCTTTGGTCATCAGAGAAAGAGTTCTAGGAACAGGACACCCAGACACAGCCACCACCTATAACAATATAGCTTCGCTCTACCATGAACAAGGTGACTATGCCAAGGCATCAGAATGGTATGAAAAGGCTTTGGTCATTTTAGAAAGATTTCTAGGAACAGAACACCCAAGCACAGCCGCCACCTATAACAATATAGCTTCGGCTTACCATGACCAAGGTGAATATGATGAAGCATTGGTTCGGCTCCTTAAAAGCTTCATATCTTTTTATAAAAAGTTAGGTCTTAATCATCCAGATACACTTGCCGTAAAAAATCACTTGAAAACCACCTATGAAAAATCCGACCCACCAAAACCTTTCGACGAGTGGTTATCCCATCATACAAAAAGCATCTCTAAGGACTAATCACCCAGAACCACTTGCACATTCAAGTGGTTCTGTTATAATCCTAGTATGTAAATCCATTTGGTTATTTACAGACCAATCAACCGTAACTAAAAAAGGGGACATCAAAATGAAGAATAAACCAACAATATTGAGGAAAGGTCTATTTATAACCATAATAACACTCATTTGGGTCATTCTAGCCGCTTGTGTAGGAGTGAGCGAACCAACACCTTACCCGATTCATACTACCTCGTATAGCGAACAAATGAAAGATGAATACGGTGTGAGTGACGGAGGTTTAGAAGATGACGGTTACACAGATGAAGCACCACCATTGCCAAACGAAGAAATTACTGGTACGGATGGACTAGGAATAACAGATATTGACGATACAGACAACAAAGAACAGTTAGACCTTCATTACCCAGACAACTACCCCTTAACAGAAGAATATACAAGCATCCAAGATGACGAAGCAACCGCACCAACCGAAACACCCCACGGACTAACAGAAGCAGTTGTAACCCGTGTCATTGATGGCGATACCGTTGAGCTATATTCTGGTGAAAGGGTACGTTTAATCGGAATTGACGCACCAGAAGTAGGTGAAGCGGGTGCAGATGAAGCAACAAACTTTGTCCGTGACTTGGTATAAACCGTATGGCTAGAATCAGATGGCAATAACACTGCGTCGTTATATATGGCCAGAAATACCTACAAGCATTACAGACCAAAGCCAGATACAGTGTTATCAGCTAAACGCTTTACTCTTGAGCAATGGGTTAGCAGAGGTTTTAATAATCGTCAACGTAAGAAACGAAGCACTATTCAGAGAGATTGCGATTCCTTTGTCTGTTGCAACTGTAACAACTCAACCACAGACAGAAACCCCAACACAAAACCCCGCCCGCTACATATAATTTTATAGGAAACAGAAACTCCCAGATATTCCACACCACCACTTGTCGCACCTTACCAGCAGAGCGTAACAGGATTCATTTTGTGACAAGAGATGTAGCTATTGCTGCTGGACATAGAGCTTGTCAGAATTGCAGACCATAAAATCCTTTGATGAGTTAAGGGGATTTTGGCTAGTTGTCTAAAACTTTGCTTTTTAACGAGAAAGGGGGGGCTAAAAATCCTATTGCCTAGATAGGCGAGCTGTTATTGCAAGAAAAAATAAACAGCTTTATTGTCAGCGTCAAGTGAACTTATATTATGGACAAACCTTAATAGGGCTTCACACTCAGATGCCCTATTTTCGTTTTATTTGACATCAATCAAAATCTATCCTGTCCTCACCATCAATTCTTATCCATATTTGAGGTATAATGTCCACTAATGTGTTGATGGCTTTCGGTGTGTGTAGCCAATCTCACCGTCTCTTGCGTATGCCCTTTTTAGAAAATCCATTGCAAGTTTGCGGTCGTGTTCACAAATGGGCGATTTTTTCAAACCGCTTTCTATTTTACTCAAAATCTTTTCACCTGTAGTCATTAAACTCCTACCTTGTATAAGTCAAGACCCTAACCGTTAATCAACCTCATAGAGATAGGAAGGGCTTCTAAAAATAAACTTGCAATTCTTTAATGTATTGTGTATAATTTGTTTATTGAATTTCATTTGGTTATTTGTGGCAACCAGAAAGGCGGTGCGTACAATGCAGGAAAATCCCATCAAGCAAAGCAGAGAAGATAAACTTAGAGCTATCAGGGAAGCGAGAGGTATTTCCCAAAAAGCTCTAGCAGAGGCATTGGATTTCGGTCTTTCCTCTATAAAACGCACCGAAGGTAACGAAAGACAGTACACAGATAAAGAAGTACAGACAGCCTTAGATTTTATGGGTGTAAAAGGCATACCCCTCACCGCAAACGAAGCATCAACCTTTAAGGGTAAACTTTACGCTTGGAGAGAACGCATTAGTAACGAGCTAACCGAAGAAACACGAAACCTACAAAAAGAGTTATCCGTTATCACCTCCGTCCCTTTTGAGCAATAATTACTTTTGCTATTCAAAATTTTTGATACAAGATTGATGTTAAAGGAAAGAAAGTTTGTTCTTGCTAGGGAAGCACTGGATTCCTTAAAACCTTCAATCGAAACATCATCCAAAGAAGTTCAATATCATTTCCGTCACAGCTTAGGTATTCTGCTTATTAACGAAGGTAAGTCAGAAGAAGGTTTGTATAGTCTTGTATTAGCTGACGACTTAGAAGCACAGGGATTTGATAAAGAACCCATTTTGAGCTATAATCTCGCCATCTCTCTTTCTAGGCTTGGTAAATACGCCGCTTCTGCTGGAGTTCTGGAGAGAGCATATAGGGAGTTCAGCCAAGACAAGATGGACGTAACCTCAATGATGGTTGACAGCAACCTTGGTCTTAACTATTTAAGGCTTGGACATTTTGAATTAGCAAAAATGTTTTTTGAAAAATCTTTAGCGAGAGCTAACTATCTAAATCACACCAGATACATCGGAAACACCCTCCACAATCTTGGCTGTTTGTATCTAAAGACAAGAAAGCATGACAAGGCGATTGAATATTTCAATAAGGCAAGTGGTTGTTTCAAGAGGGGTAGCGACAGTTATTTAGAAGTCCTGTATTTCAAATCTCTGTGTTATATTGAATTAAAAAACACCATGCGTGAAGCATCAGTAAGCCGTGGCAGGTCACTTTCTAAAGATAACGACCACTATTCTTTGCTCTTTGAATCACTATCTCACTTAATGTACACCAAGAAAGACGAATCTTTGGACTACATAGAAAACCAGACCATCCCATACTTGTTAGGGAAACATCAATATTTCAAGTTGTTTGACTATTATCTCGCCCTAGAAAATGCCTATGCCAAAAAAGGCACAAAGGACGGCAAGATACAATCTCTGGAAATCAAGGCAAAAGCCTTTGACATTCATAAAATAATGACTTCTGGGAGGGAATTTCTATGAAGAAGAAAATTTTAGGTGTTGCTCTATCTATATTGTTAGTGCTGGGCATGAGTATGGTTGCCCATGGCGAGCTTGGAGATGATACGCAGTCAGCAACTTCAATCAGTTTGGAGGTTTTCGGTTTAGAATTATAGACCACTAACCCAATAACCACGAAAGACAAATGGCATGACATTGATTTATTTGAGAGTGTTAGGGGCGAGATGACCCTAAAGGTGTAATCCACAAGGTGATGGTGTCACACAAAAACACCACAACGATTCTAAACGCAGTGGTGTTTTTGTGTAAAGTTATCTTGTTATCTCTATAGTTCTTGTGTTTTCGTTCCACTCTACCGTGGCTCCGAAATATTCTGAAATAAAGCGTAAGGGTACCATGGTACGACCATTTACAATATGAGCCGGAACGTCCAAACCTTGAAGCATGAGGTACGTGTTAATAGAACCTACTGGGATGGTGAGCATACGACCTTCAAAAATTAAATATACCGTCAGAGGTCGTTCTGGTGTAGCATCGAAAAACCCAACTTCCGCCCCAAGAGAATACGCTATAAAGCGCACAGGAACCATGGTTCTTCCGTTTTCTATCACAGGCAAGACATCCATCACTACCGCACTCGTGTTGCCTGTAAGGTCAATAATTAGGTTGCTGTCCATTTGTAGTAGCAAACGAATCTCTGTACTAGAGTTCGAAACAAAGTTAATTGCATTACTAAGGGCCGAACTTAAACTAATTTCTGCATAGTGAAGGTGTCGAATGCTGACCGAATGAATACCAGGGTTAAGACCGATGTTATTTAAGTTAACATAATTCACATTTACGACGGACGACCATACCCTAACCCCACCAGAGTACACAGCGACAGGACGACTAGCTCCGCTTGACCACGTTAAGATACCCGTGTTGATATTAACGCTAATATCAGGAGTTGCCAGAGTCCTGCCACCAGAGTTAAAGTGGGCAATGTTGCTTTGTGCCGAGTGCAGTCGGTAATCGGTTGCGTGAAGGTGACGAATTTGGATTTGTTGATTGCCATAAGGTAGTCCAATGCTTAGTAGCTCAATGTGGCTTACTGGATATAAGGAAGTCCATATAGCATTGCCATTAGCGTAAACTCGAACCAGGTGCCAGCCATCGCCTTCACCAGTCCATGTCATCACACTTGTATTTTGATTAATGCTTATAAAAGGGGTTTGTAGTTGCGGGGGATACTGGGTGAACCATAATACATTGCTGAGTTCCGAATCTAATTCCCGGTGGCTATGATGTAAGAACCTAACACTAATAAGCCAAGTGCCTTCTGGGATAAACCGTCCTAAATCAACATTTTTAGTTGAATGTACGGTGTTGATGTTTTGGCCGTTAATATACACATTCACAGTATGTACACTACCGCATGCCCATGTCAAAATACCTGTGTTTTGATTTACGCTGATTATAGGGGTTGGTAATACCTCTGGTGGTGGCACTGCTATATGCTCCCATCTAGCCGTTAGGCTCACGACATCTCTGGTTGAAGCCAAGCTATTAAACAAAGGGATGCCCCTTTCGTCAAATACACGCATATTATATCCGGCGTTTATACCACTTCCGTACCAACCCATAAACCTATGCCCAGGATTGAAGTTGTCGGGGAGAAACTCTGCTCTAAAGTCACCTACCAAACCACCGTTGTGATGCCTAGTTACGTGAAACAGGTTTCCTCTATCATAAAATCTAATATAAAACATACCCGAAGCAGTTCCGCTATCTCCCGAACCTCCTCCTGCACCTATGTGAGGACAAGTACCGTGCCAAGAACCGCCATAGAAATGGTGAAAAGTTGAACTATTTTGGGCGAAGTTATGGTTAAATCTCAAAAACCTCAAGGCTCCCCAATCCAACGAGCTTACTCTCAAAACTCGGAATCTTTCAACCACCACACACGAACCAATAGGGCATCTTCCTTGTGTTGCACTATTGAAGCGAACACCTCTACCCACATCGAGTTGGATACCGTAAGCTGGAACCCCTAATAGCCTTGCTCTTGCTTGGAGGTTTAAGGAAAGGGTGGCAGTAGCTTCTAGATTAAAATTGATTTCGCTCCGAAATTCTGCCCAAGCACTAGGTGTTCCGTTTCTGATTCCAGCACCTAAGTCTAACCTACTTATAACTTCAACTCGTGCTTCTCCGCTCGCTGTGAGCCTTATGCCCACAGGGATGTCCACCCGTATACCAAGAATTGGTCTTACCCTAAATTCCATCAATGGAATTACGGTATCTATGTTGCCTTGAGCTGATGCAGTGAAGTTCAGCGATGCTCCAGTAGTTATGTACAAATCGGCACGATTGTTACGGATGCTGATGCGTACATTAAGGCGTGGGTAATACCATCTAGCACTACCATCCACGGTAACACCTCTCCAGTTTCCGTTCCTTACACTCGCCTCGATATATCTTGAGGTGGTCCTAAGACTGGGTCTAAATCCGCTCGATGTTGCTTGGATTGTAGAAAATCCATGTTGCATCGGAAAGATGCCGAAATCTTCTTGCCACTCTATTGGAACGGCTTCAAAATCCAGTAAGTCAAAATCACCACTAAAATCAAAATCCGTAAAAATTTCATCAATACTTGGTACTGTGGCGGTTATAACAACGTAAAAACCTTCGTTAAAAATGTGAGTAATGCGTCCAGCTAGTCCGTCAGGTATGTCGTGCGTTGGCTCGAGAACAAAGATATTTCCTACAGATAACCCGTGAACTGAATTATCATTAGCTGGTATCCTAACCGTAAACACTTCCTGTTCATCATAAAAAGCTGAAATGCCAAATGCTTGCACTGGATAGCTTACCACCCTTGCATTCTGAGGTTGGTTGATAACCGTCACATCATTTCTAATGCCATCAAGAATTGATGTTTGCATTTGGGAAGCATAAAGTTCAAACGTCTCCGCCGATAAAACAATAAATGCCGCCACCATGAAAACCGCAAGCCCTGCAATCCATCTCGTTAATGTTTTACGCATAGCAAATACCTCCTTTTATAAATGTAGATGTTATAATAAACCGCCGTGGGAAAGGTCAGTTTAATTTTAATATTTTCATTTTATTTTTGCTCACTGAATGCAATCAGTATAACATAGGTTAGCTGATAAACAAAAGAGGGATTTGTGTTCAGAAGTCACCCCTTCCCTGAACTCTGAGGTAAATCTTGTCTCTGTACTCTATTCGAATGCTTGCATATATTGCCTTACATTAGCTAAATGTCTTGCAAATTTTGTTGGCTTGTAGTACAATAAATAAAATATATGGAGGTGATTCAATGAACTCTATTGATAAAGATGTACGCCACATTTTTGTGCGTAACTTGGAAAGAATAAAGGTTGAGAGAAATCTTAGCACCAGAAAACTTGCCGAAAAATGTGGCATCTCTTACGAAATGATAAATGGGTGGCTGCGTGGCAAAAAGAATGCAAACCCTTCGTTATCAACTCTTGCAGAAATCTCAAAAAAACTTCGCATCCCAGAAAGTGAACTCCTAAAAGAATCCAGCACCTTAAAGAAAGATGGGCGTCGTGTTGCCACAGAATACCTAGATGCAGTATTTGGCGATGACCCTTATTACGCCTATGGAGAAAATGGTCAAGAAGAAGCTTTTAGTTTCCTATTTTCTAAAACTCCTCGAAAACAAGGAGAGGATAAGTTAGTTCTTCATATGATGTTACTTCCATTATTTGACAAAGCTGTTGGTACTGTTCAGAGGGGGACGTTGACATTTAATCTTCAAGACGGAATGTGCCAACTCGAAGCAAAAATAGAAAGGGCGAGCGGAATCGGATATTCATTTTATCAAGGCTTTGCACTTATTCTGTCTCCCGACCAAGAAGATAGAAGAAAATGCTGGTGCTTCCTTAAAAAGGCTAGGGGTGATAAAAATAAATCTAGTGGTGCAGCACTTGCTGTAATGGGGTTTTTACTAGGCAGAAATGCCGACTGGAAAATCGTCGTAGCACAAACCCTGAGCATCTCCCTTGACAAGGATAGACCTGTAACTTTTCGCACTATACTTTCCAAAGACCGTATAGAGGAAGATGATTTACAGTATTATCTTGGACATATGAAGATGAACAGAGGTCCGATACTTATCCATGAAAATGTTTACTTAGCAGCTAAGAAGTATTTTTCAGAAGGTCGTGAAGCACTAACTCCAGAAGAATACGACTTGTTAGGTGATGTAGATGGTTATTTTGCAGAATCTGACCATAATGCTTTGGCACGAGCCCTCAGTGAAGAGTCTCTTAAATATACAGAAGGGTTAAATGGCAGCAGACTTCTAAAGTTTAGTATTGATGAAAATGATACATTGGAAAATGGTCGGCATAATGCAAATGCGTTTATACCAAGCCCAAGCAAAAAACACGGACCTTTATTGTTATCATGGTTGCGTAAACAGGGTGTAGCCAATAACCATAATTTTGTGTCAGCTAGACTAAATAATGACCTACATAATATCCACGAGCGGGTTTCTGAAATGAAGGGCAGAAAAACTAAGAACAGCTAAAACTAGCATAAATTGAATAACATTAAATCATAAAAACCATAAGTCTTGACTAAGCAGACTTATGGTTTTTATGATTTAATAGGTATTTGTCGGTTTGTGTTCGTGAGGTACTACGATTCATAAATAGCTACAACTTCTCCATCGTTATCTCGTAAAATATTTGGAGAAAGGGACTCTGTGGAACAATTATTCGGCAACCCTCACTAAATCTATCGACAGACCATGTTGGGTAGCGGTTTTGTTGGTTGGTCACAGTAAGCACAGTTTAATTTTTTTTTACCACATTTTGTCGAACAATATTCTACATTTTTTATAATTCTTTCTTGATTTTCCATTTAATGTATAATATAATGGTAATATATGGTTCAAATGAACTTTGAATACTTTCCATTTACATCATTTAATCATCATTTTTGAACCATCTACAACAAACGAGCATAACAACAGCGGAGTTTTCTAATGCAAAGTCTGTCGGAAGAGATTAGAGGTTATACGGAAAATGCCGCAATACACAACACGACCCCAACCATTAATCTATGCCATAATGACCCAGCACCAGTCCCACAGTCCTCAAATCTGGGCTTTCTTCCATCTCCAGCTCAATGGGTTCATAGTCTGGATTATTTGATAATAGTCTGATTATCCGCTTTTCATAATCAAGATGCAGTTTTTTACAATAGGACTCTCCATCCCGAATAAAGATGCCTACTTGACCGTTTTCTATCTGTTGGCGTTCTTGTACCCATACGATGCTACCGTTAGGAATATCTGGTTCCATACTGTCACCACTAATTCTGATGCCGATGCTGGTTTTGTGATGTACAAGTGAGGTAAAATTATCACTAGGCTTGTAGAGGCCTTTGGGGACACGCAAGTCGTTTCGGGTCGCAATCTAATCCGACAAGCGTGTCCTTCTTATGCCCTTTACCATTTCATTATGCCATAGGAGAATGCAGCTGTCAACGGAAAATGATATAAATTTCTACGGCTACTTTTTTACTGGTTTGCTTTTAGTTTGGAATTAATAAAAACCCCATGGATTTTTGCTCCATGGGGTTTTTGGTTGTTGGCTATATCTCATAGCCACCTTTTGGGTCATAATCTTCAAATTCAGTTAGTTGACCGTCTGCACCGTAGGTCAAGCCTGCAATAATCTGCCCAGACTCCGCTTGTCTTGCCAAATGGTCGGCGTTTTCGTGCAAAAATGTCCACGAGGATAGCAACTGTGTGATTATGTGGTGTGCGTGGTTTAGATTGTCGTTTTTTTCGTCATTTTCACTTAAAAATTCGCTACGGATAAGCACCCGATTGATTATCATGTACATAATCGCCAAATCTTGTGCAAACTCCACTTCCATATCTAGGGTTTCGTAAAGCACAGCAAGACACTCCCTCGCTTTTTTAAGTGCGACGGAACATTCCTCGCTTTCCGCTGGTGCCGATATGGCTTTGTCCACATTCTGCAACAGCAAAAGATGGTTGATGATACACAGCTCCAGCGGGTTTGCGTTTTCGATTTTTTCCACAAGTTGCTCACGGGTCAGGTTGCTAATGTCCATATAATTCCGTCCTATCTTAAAATTAGATGCGGTGCGATTCTGTCATGCAGGGGTCGCAGGTTCATAAAGTCAAAAAAGTCACGGATGGCAGCTGCGTTGCCAAAGGGATGTTCTTCCAAATAACGCTCGATACGCTCCACAATATGCGGGGTCATGGCGGGGTCAAGGCTTAGAAGCTCCACTTCGGTTGCGTTGTTGATATTGGTGCGTAGACTGAGGTGTCTTAGGGTTTCGTCTGGCAAGTTACGTATATTGGCTGGCAGTTGGCTGGGCAAATGCCAACTTCCACGTTGTGGATTGTTGGCGATTACCCTTGCGGTGTCTGCAGGGATACCAGCGGCTTCAAGCTGTGCCTGCGTGGCACGGTTAAGGTTGATAATCCATTGCACGGGTGGTTCGTAAGCGTATATGAAAGGTAAAATATCTGCGAACACAGCTCCAGCGGGCATAAATTGCTCAAACTCCATTACATCTTCAAAATAATGTTCTTCACGGTGTTCTAAGATGCGGTTGATGGCATTGTTAAGGTTTGGTATATTTATGGAGAAAGTGCCAAAAAGGCTTTCTAGTTCACTTCTCGGGGCTGTGTTGATATTTGTATGGGTTCTCATATTATCTGCAATGGCATTGGTGTTATGGATATTAAAAGCTGGATGGTGCATCAAATCCTGCACATTACGCAGGGGCAAAATATCACGTTGGTTGATAAACGCCACAGCCTGTGCAGGGCTTGCACCTGCCCTTGTCATTTGCAAATGACTTGCCAAGTTAATGTTAGCACGGAAATGAGGGCGGTAGAAGTCTATCACATAATCATTTTCTACACTTATAAAAGGCTCGACTGTGTTAAATTGCAATTGGGTAAGCACCCCACGTGTCACAAGTTGCTCTATGTTGGTAAAAGCACCATACATAAAACGAGAGTCAACTATATTGCGGGCAACACCGACAGTAAACATGGTTGCAAGCTCATGTTCCGCCGCCGTGTTGATGTTTGTGGAAACCCCCATGCGATAACGGTTTGCTCCAAAAATTTGGCTTGTCATACCCTGCACAAAAACCAAGTCACTGGCTTGGCGGATGGGGTGGGTGCTTCTAAACGCAACAATAGCTTGTGCCAGTTGCATATCAATATCAAGGCGGTTTGCAATTTGGAATTGGGTTGCGGTGTTGATGTTTATGCGGTCGTGGTGGCGAAGCAGGGTTGGCTCTCGCATATCGGTTGCCCAAAAGCCCATGCCACTAACACCAGCTATATATTCTGCATCTTCCATTTGGCTAAAATAATCGGTAAAATAATGGGCATTATTAAACAAAGCAAAGCCCATCTCAATTACTTCACGGTTTATGAAACGTCCATCAAAATGCACATACATATAGTTCCAACGGTTACTTGGCTGGATTGGCAGGCTAGGGTCGCTGTTCAAAATCACATTACGCCCCACCAACTGCTGGGTAAGGTAATTTACAGCTTCCTGACTGCCACCAGGCATAACGCCTATAAGACGCACCAAAGCCTCGCCATTTGTGGTGCGTACCACCATGGCGTTTACATCCACAATGCTAACCACCGTTGCCCCAGTGCTGGCAGGCAGGGTGATATACGCCTGTGCAGACGTGGTCTGGGCAGGCAAAACCGCCAAAACCATAAGCATAGCCAAAAAAACAACCATACCTTTAGTAAGCTTCCTCATTTACAACACACCCTCTTTACGTGTCTTGGACTTTTTGTATAAAACAAACTTGCGACCGATGATTTGGACAACTTCCGCCCCTGTGCGGGATGCCACAATTTCGGCGGCTTCATCTACTTCCAACTCACAATTTTGGTTAAGGTCGATTTTTATAAGCTCTCTGGCTTCCAAAGCGTCCCGCACGCCAATGATAAACTCGGGGTTTACCCCGTCTTTGCCCACATGGAAAATTGCGGGCATTTGGTTGGCTTTGCTACGCAGGGTTGCTCTTTGTTTGCTTGTTAATGTCATAAATTATTATCATCTCCTGTATTATCTCTGGTTATGCGGGGTTCTTACAGCACAAAGCGTGCAATAACTTCCCCGTCATCAATGTGTCCCGTTTCCACAAAACCAAGGGACGTATAAAGCTTTCTGGACACCTCATTCGTAGGCTCATAACACACGCTTATAGAATCCGCCTTACCTTGTGGCTGGGTTTTCAAAAATTCCATAATTTTCACCATGGCTTGTCGCCCGTACCCCTTGCCTTGATGACTTTCGTCAATCATAAAGCGAAAGAAGTTATAAATGTTCTTGTCGCCAAAATCGTCGAAGAAATGGTCGCCTTCTTCCAGTTCGCAAAATTCCATCATGGTAAAACCAATCAACTCCTCGCCGTGGTAAATAGCGAATGGCATTGGTGGCTTTTCGTTATTAGTTAAATCTTTGTAGGCTTCTGCTAGGCTGTAAATATTTGGTGCCACGAATTTTTGTTGCTCTTTTGGCAACTTCAATGCGAGTACCCCTTCAAAGTTATCGTGGTCAATTTTTCTTAATTCAATCATATTTCTGCTCCTTACGGGTAATATTCAAATTCAAGGTCGTAAATGCGGACGGTGTCGCCTTCTTTAATCCCTTTGTTTTCTAGTTCGGCAATAATACCCTTATCCTTTAGGTATTTTTGGAAAAATGCGTTGCCTTTTTCGGTTTCCACATTGGTGTAACCCACCATTTTCTCCACGCCAACGCCCTCGACAACAAAATAATCATCTTCCAACTGGGTGATGGTGAATGGTCCATCAACCACCTTTTCTGGCTCAACAAAATCTTCGTGGAAGACAATTTCTTCTGGTGCATCTTTCACCAGTTGATGTACAGTTGCCATAAGCGGGTCAAGCCCTTGGTTGCTGGCTGCGGATATAGGGAAAAGTTGCCAACCATGTTTGATGCAGTATTCTTCAATGACGGAAATGTTCTCCTGTGCTTCGGGGATGTCCATTTTATTGGCAGCAATGATTTGTGGACGCTCCAAAAGCGTGGGGTCATATTCGCCAAGCTCACGGTTTATTTTTTCTATAGCATCAATAGGGTCAACCCCTTCAAGTCCGCTGGCATCA
>WQZZ01000026.1 GCA_009780485.1 Defluviitaleaceae bacterium
CCAATACCAATTCCGACGGTGGCTATGAGAATGGATAATGCGAGAGTGGCTACGCTCTCAAAACGCTCATGTCCGTATGGATGCCCTTTGTCGGCTTCCTTGCCACCAAGTTTGATGCCGATTACCGCTATAACAGTACCTAGCAGGTCTGTTATGGAATGGATGGCATCAGAAATCATTGCGGATGACTGTGCAAAAATTCCCGCAAATAACTTGAAGCCCGCCAGCCCTACATTGATGGCAATGCTGTTTCTAGCTACCCTCATGGCGATTTGTTCGTTTGACTTTTTCATAAATGTTCCCTCCTGTTTTTGATGTCCGTGGGGAACGCAAAAACACACCCACGGAACATAATTCTGTCCCGCAGATGTGCTTTTATAGCTTTATCATCCGCTGCCACAAAGTGACCCGACTGCATAAGCACATTAAAGGCTTACCGTCTGTTCAGCTTATATTTTTAATTTATACTACACAAGTATAATATCATAAATTCATCAGACTGTCAAGCACAAATTTAATTAATTTTACGTGCAGAATACTTACCCTGCTAGTTACCATCAATTCGGCTGTTTAGCCAGCCCAACAGCCTTTCGCGGCTGAAGATGCGGTGGTCTACCCTAGCATAATTATGAACAAGTGGAGGTGGTGGAGCTTCTGCCCTGTTACTATAATCCCAAGATGGATACGGAGTTTCCCATATCCTATAAACTTGAAATGTAGTAAATGTTCCATCCAACTCGCCACTTTCGAGGATTTCTAAAAGCTGATTTATATCAATCATCAATAAACTAGCCACTTGCCAGTCGCTTAAAAAGTCACTATCTTGCTGAATAATGGGGGTTGGCTGGAATGGTGTCGAAAAAAATCCGTGGGGCAGACTATCGGCAATTCTACCGCCCGCCCAAATTATGCCCAATGTCATAACGCAAAACCCGATAAGTATTGCCCAGTTAAAGCTTGGTGGCTTGTTGTTGGTTAGATTGTCCATATTACATCTCCTTGGGTGATTTGATGCCTAGGATACCAAGGGCGGTTGCAATAACAGTTTTTGTGCAATGGGTTAGGTAAAGGCGGGCTTTTTGTAATTCATCATCAGCTTTTAGGATTGGGTTGTCGTGGTAAAATTTATTAAAGGCTTGGGCAACAGACATTACGAAGCGTGAAATTATAAAGGGTTCGTAACGCTCACCTGCTTCTTGTGCTTTTTGGGGGAAAGTGTTTAGGGTCTTGATAAGCTCTAATTCTTCGTCGGTTGTCAAAAGCGTTAAATCGGCATCTGTGAAGTCCAGTGTTGCCTTGGCAAGCACCGAACAGCAGCGGGCGTGGGTGTATTGGACATATGGTCCTGTTTCCCCTTCAAAGCTCAAAGCCCGCTCCCAGCTAAATTCCACATCTTTGATGCGGTTATTGTAAAGGTCGTTAAAGATAATTGCCCCAATGCCTACCTGCTGGGCGACCGTTTCTTTGTCTGCCAAATTGGGGTTTTTCTCCTCAATGGTTTGGCGTATACGTTCAACTGACTCTTTCAGCACATCCTTCATCAGCAGGGCGTTGCCCTTACGGCTAGACATTTTGCCTTCTGGTAGTGTCAAATATCCAAAAGGCACATGAACAAGCTGTTCCGATGCCCATTCATGCCCCATCAGTTCCACAACCTTAAAGCATTGCCCAAAATGCAAAATCTGCTCCTTGGATGTAACATAAAGAGCCTTTACGAATTTATACTCGTCTTTGCGGTGCAAAACCGATGTTATATCACGGGTGGCGTAAATTGTCGCCCCATCACTACGTAAAACAAGACAATTGGGCATTTTGTGGGCTTCCAAGTCCACAATCCAAGCACCTTTGTCCTCCACGGCAACACCTTTGGATTTAAGCTCGTCCACAATAGGGGTCATTTTGTCATTGTAAAAACTTTCGCCATTAAAAGAATCAAAATCAATATCTAACATTTTGTAAATCTTATTATGGTCTGTCATGCTAATTTCTTTGAACCAACGCCACAAGTCAAGGGCGTACTCGTCCCCTTGTTCCATTTTCAAAAACCAAGCACGTGCTTCGTCATCCAACTCTGGCTTATTTTCCACCTCTACATGGAATTTTACATAAAGACGCTCCAGCTCCTCTATACCACCAGCTTCCACATCGGCTTTGTTGCCCCAATGCTCATAAGCGGTGATGATTTTGCCAAACTGCGTCCCCCAGTCCCCCAGATAATTTATGGAAAAACTCTTGTAACCCAAAAAATTAAAAATATTGTACAGAGCATGACCAATTACCGTGGAACGCAAATGCCCTATATGAAAGCGTTTAGCCATATTTGGCGAAGAATAGTCAATTACAACCACACCGCCCCCACCAATGTCAGAACGTCCAAAATCAGAACCACCAGCGTAAATTTTACCCAAAACCTCCTTGGCGTAAAACCCACGATTTACAAAAAAATTAAGATACGGACCAGCAGATTTAACAGATTGCAAAAAGGCTGGCAATTCCAAGGAATTTGCCAGCTCATCCGCTATTGCCGCTGGGGCTTTTTTCATAGTTTTTGCAAGTTTGAAGCAGGGAAAGGCAAAATCGCCCATGGCGGGGTCTGGTGTTTCAATTGCACCAGCCACTTCCCCGGCATCCAATTCTGTGGCATCCGCCAAAAGCTGTGCAATTTCAAGTCTAAAGTCCATTTTTCTGTCCCCTATTCTGTTGGAAGCGTCTGGCGGTTGTGTTGCACCTCTGCCAGCACATCTCTATAAAACTTTTCCATTTCCCTAGCTTTTTCTATTTGGCTTTCCAAATTAGACTGTAACAATTCGTCAAGGTCGCCAAAAATACTGTCCACATATTGGGCAGCGGACACCTTAAATTCATGGGTTTCCTTCTCTGTGTCTTCCATCATTTTGGCGGCTATTTGCTTTGCGTGCATGGTAACTTCATGCTCGTCCACCATTTGCGTGGCTTGCTCCTCGGCGGCACGTAGCATCATTTCCGCCTTGGTGCGGGCTTCGCTAATTTGGTTGTCCTTGTCATTAAGCAGACGGCGTGCCTGATTAATCTCTGCGGGCAAGCCCTTACGCATTTCGTGGACAATGCCCCGCACATCATCAATCAAACTGTACAAACTGTCCTTTTCCAAGCTAATTTTACCAGAAAAAGGCACAGCCCTTGCACCATCAATTACCCCATCCATCTCGGATAATATGTCTTCTATTCTATCAATTTGCGAGCTAATAAGTTCCATCATTTGCCTCCTGTTGCACTTATCCCAAACCCCATCCTTGGAGGGATAGTCAGTTAGAATATATTATATCACACCCGAGATAGTTTTTGCAATATTTTGTTATAAACATTTTGCGGAATCATTTTAGAAACATCTCCGCCAAGGGTTGCAATCTCTTTCACCGCCGATGATGATATGAGAGAAAGTGCCGTACTTGCTGGTAAAAACAAGGTTTCGAGATTGCTGTTTAGCATTTTATTAAACTGTGCCATTTGGTTTTCGTATTCAAAATCTCGGTGGTTTCGTACCCCTTTTATTACCACTTGACTATCAATTCCCCTGACAAATTCCGCAAGCATCCCCCGAAATGAGACCACTTCCACATTGGGCAAGACTTGACAGGCGTGGCGTAGCATCTCAATACGCTCATCCACCGTAAACATGGACTTTTTGGCGGGGTTGTTCAAAATCGCAACTGTCAACCGTTCTGAAATGTTTGCCGCACGGTGGATGATGTCCATATGTCCCAAGGTTACTGGGTCAAAACTGCCTGGATATACTGCGTTCACATTACTCCCCTCCCCAGCCGATGAAGATTAATTTGCTTCCGCTGTAAACTTTTGTCTTGAAGATTTCAAGACCAACACAAGGAGCAAAGTCTTCTTCCTTAGCAACTTCGGCGATTATATAACCATCGTCCGCCAAAATGTCTGCCGATAATATACCTTCCAGTGTTTTCGTGGCAAGCCCCTTGGCGTAAGGAGGGTCAAGGAAAATTAAATCAAATTTTTGCCCCTGTAAACGAGTGAGAACAGCAGGAATTTCACCCTTGATAACATCAGCATTTGCCGTCATACGTGTTTTTGCCAAATTGCGACCCACAAGGTCGATTGATTTTTGGGAATTGTCCACAAAAACAGCTCGGACAGCTCCACGGCTAAGGGCTTCGATGCCCACACCGCCACAGCCCGCAAACAAGTCCAAAAAAACACACCCAGCCACATCCGCTTGGATGATATTAAACAAATTTTCTTTTGTAAAGTCGGTTGTGGGGCGAACCGCATTACCTTCGGGAGGAAAAAGCGTTGTCCCCCTAGCCTTACCAGAAATTACCCTCAATTTATTTCACCTCAAATTATTTATCGGCAAAATTTCTCATATTCAACACAAAAACACTTGACGTAACATAATGGATGGTGTATAATATTGTCACTACCTAAGTCGCTTTACATATAGCTGGAGGTATTTGAAAACACGTATGGCGGGCTACAAGCCTAGAAAACTTCCCCACCATACGTGCCACTCCAGCCCTTACAGACCTAAAGATGATTATACATCATCATAGGTCTAATTTGCAAGTCCTTTTTCAAAATTAAATATATGGTAGGGGCGGGCATTGCCCGTCCCATTTATATATACGATACCGCCCAATTTACAAAGCCACCCTTTGCACTTTTTCTAAAAGTTTATCAACCTTATTTTTTAGGGGCAAATGGCTAACTTCCCCCATATTTATCACAGCTTCACGTGCCGCCGCCAGCACATCCATATCTTTATAAAGATTTGCTAAAAGCAGGCGTGGCAAACCGTGTTGCATCGTTCCAAAAAACTCCCCAGGTCCACGCAATTCCAAGTCCATTTCCGACAGCACAAAACCGTCCCCCGTACTCGTCATGGCTTCCATGCGTTTTTTTGTAACCTTGCCTTTGGAGTTCGTTACCAGAATACAATAGGATTTGTGCTTCCCCCGCCCAACACGCCCCCGCAATTGATGAAGCTGTGAAAGCCCGAACCTTTCGGCATTTTCAATCACCATAATGGTGGCATTGGGGACGTTTATACCCACCTCCACAACGGTGGTAGATACCAACACATCAATTTCACCCCTAGCAAATGCCGACATAATCTCATTTTTCTCCACTGCCTTCATTCGCCCATGGAGTATGCCTACAGAAATATCAGCAAAAACCCCAACCTTTAATTCCTCTGCAAATTTTATGACTTGGGTTATTTCTTGTTTGATTTGGGTTGCTGTTTTGTAGTCACCTTCGTCCTCATCACTTTTTTGTATTAAGGGGCAGATGATATATGCTTGTCTGCCAGCATCCACCTCTTTGCGGATAAATGCAAAAAGTCGCTGATGGTAGGCTTTTGTAACGGAATATGTATCAATGGGTTGTCGCCCTGGTGGTAGCTCACGAATAGCAGAAATGTCCATATCCCCGTACAAAACCATAGCCAGCGAGCGAGGGATTGGCGTTGCTGTCATAACCAGCACATGGGGGGTCGCACCCTTGGCATTAAGGGTTGCCCGCTGGCGAACGCCGAAGCGGTGTTGTTCATCGGTGATAACCATTCCAAGGCGGTTAAATTCAACATTTTCTTGTAAAAGGGCGTGTGTGCCGATTATTATGTCAATTTCACCACTTGCAAGCCCTTCTTTGACGGCTCGTTTTTCTTTGGCTTTTTGCGAACCGCTAAGCAAAGCACAATTAAGCCCCAGTCCACTAAAAATTTCTGTAAAGGCATAAAAATGCTGGGTTGCCAAGGTTTCCGTAGGTGCCATAACCGCTGATTGTGTGCCGTTTTTACCCGCCAGATAACACAGAGCCATGGCAACCGCTGTTTTACCACTGCCCACGTCACCCTGCAACAATCTGTTAAGGGCATATCCACTAGAAATATCACCCATAATCTCCCCAACAACCTTTGCTTGGTCGCCTGTAAGCTGATAGGGCAGGGCTGACAAAATAGGGGAAATATCAATGTCCGCAAACATATCAGATGGGGCAATTTTCTGCTTCAAATGCCCCTTAGCTGTTAAAAGTGCGGATTGCAACAAAAAAAGCTCCTCAAAAACCAGTCTTTTGCGGGCTTTATAAAAATCCTCTCCCGATGCGGGAAAATGAATGTTTTCAATGGCGAAACTGCGATGGCACAAATCATATGATTGTAAAATATCTTGTGGCAAAAAGTCGTCAATCTGCCCATTGACCCCGTCAAGAGCTTGGCGAATTAGACCTCGTAAAATTTTCTGGGTTATGCCATCTGTCATTTTGTAAACAGGCACAATCCGCCCAGCAGATAGGTTTTCGCCACCCACCTTTTCACAGTCAGGATTTTCAAGACAAAGCCCTGTCGCACCCCAGCCAACCCTGCCAGATATGTAATGTTTCTCCCCCTGCTTAAAAACCTGTTGAACATAGGGTTGGTTAAACCAAGAAATGGAAATTTGTCCCACACCGTCAGTAAAGCACATACGTGTCACATTTTTGTTGTTAAACTGACGAAACTGAGCATCTCCAATCCGCCAAGCCAAAATTGTTGCCATTTGACCCTGTCCAAGCTCTGCGATAGGTGAAATTTTACTTCTATCCAAATAATCCCTTGGAAAAAACTCCAAGAGGTCGCTTATGGTGTGAATTTCTAGCTTATTTAGCAAAGCAAGACGGGTTTCGCCCACGCTTTTAAGCACCTGCACGCCATCAGTTAATTGCATTTCGTCCCCTAATTCCACCAAAGCACAAAAGGCTAGTATAAATTTTGTGCTTTGATAATAAAATGTTGTAAATACCCCAAAATTTTAAGGAGGCACAAATGGTAAAGTCACGCTTTGTAGTTTTACGAATGAAAGATATAATCCGCACGGGGATTTTTATAATTATCGGCATAGCCTTGTTAATTACTTTAATTTGGGCAATTACACCAAACCGTGGTGCAAGCGACACAGGACCAATGGGCAGTTTTGTCCCAGGTACATATACGTCCTATATCATACTACACAACCAGCCCGTCACTGTATCTGTGACAGTTAGTGAAGACGAGATTTTGGACATTGCCATATCAGGCATGGTGGAAACAGTAGAGGTTTTTTATCCCCTCATTCGCCCAACAATGGCTAATTTGTCTCATCAGGTGATTTATAACCAGTCCACAGCGGTGGAAGCACCTGTGGAGTCCCTACATACCAGCAGAATTTTGCTGGACGCTATAAACATGGCTTTGCACCAAGCCGCCGCCGAAAACAATGACGAAAACGAAAATAATGAAGATAATGAAGCCTAGCCAACCTCGATAATGGTGGGCTTCACATGTCCATTGGCAATTTCAACCAAGGCATAACTTTTCCCTAAATCCCCACGAGGCTCCGTGATGCTTCCAGGGTTTAGGAAGGTTATGCCATTTTTTTCAAAAAGAACAGGCACATGGCTGTGACCGAAAAAGCAAGCACTTACGCCCATTTCTGTGGCATATGCGGTGATGGTGTTATAATTACGCTTAACACCGTGCAAATGCCCATGGGTTAGTAATATTTTTGCACCACCAAACTCTACCGTAAGCATCTGTTCCTTTGTAGAGCCAAAGTCACAATTACCAGGCACGGCATGAATTAACAAGTTAGGAAAAATATCCTGTAACTTAGTAACATCCCGCAAAATATCCCCTAAAAAACAGACCGCCTCAATTTCATTCAGGTGTTGTCTAACAACTTGCTCCATTAAAGTTGTCCTACCATGACTGTCACTTATAGCCAATATTTTCATGCTCCACCATCCCTACCTATCTAATGTCCAATTGCGGTTGCAGTTTTGTTGTTCCTTGTCCTTCAAAGCGTCAAACAGGTTAATGTTTAGCTTGTTGCAAATTGCAAGAAGCACTATAAAAACATCAGCAACTTCACTTTCCACCGTGTCATAATTTTGCATTTTGTCCGCATCCACGCTCATCTTGGTTTGGGTTTTGCGGACTGCCTTGGCAAGCTCCCCTGTTTCTTCCAACAAGATTAGCATACTTTCTTGTATGCTTTCTTTGGAAAATCCCCGAATATCAAGCACTGTCTTAATATAGTTTTGCACATCTGTTAAGCTGGATTTTTGGGTCAACTTTTCTAATAATTCAATTTGGCTCATTTAACCACCCTTCGATAACAGCTTTGAGTGCCTTACCTCTATGGCTAATGGCGTTTTTCTGCTCCATTGTCAGCTCTGCGGAAGTTTTACCATAGTCGGGCAGATAAAAGATGGGGTCATAGCCAAAGCCATCATAACCTGCGGGCTGATAGGCGATTTCCCCTTCCATTTCGCCCCGAAACAGAGTAACACCTTCTTCATCAGCAACCGCCATTACACAAACAAATCTAGCAGAGCGATTATCACCAGTCAATTGTGACAGAATAGCTTCAAAACGCACAGGATAGAGCGTGTCACGACCCATAAAATTTGCAGAATTAACCCCAGGTTCACCATTCAAAGCATCAATTGAAAGCCCAGAATCGTCAGCCAACACAATATAATCGTCACCCAAAATATCCTGCACCGCCACCGCTTTTTTCGTGGCATTTTCCTCGAAGGTCGTCCCGTTCTCTATGGCATCCAAATCCAAATCCAGCCCAACATCATCCAAAGATAAAACAGCGGAAAAAGACTGCCCAAAGGCAGCCCCTTCCAAATATCTTAAAATCTCATTAACTTTGCCTTTGTTTCGTGTTGCAACAACAAGTTTTTTCATGGCTTACTCACAATCAATTGGGTCATTTGGGTCGATGATACCATATGTGCCACCCCTACGCTTGTAAACCACATTTATCTCCAAATTACCGCTGTTGCGGAAAACAAAGAAAGTATGACCCAACATTTCCATCTCAATGATAGCTTCCTCAGGGTCCATGGGCTTTACAGGGAAGTGCTTCATACGCTCGATGACAATCCCTTCATCTTCTCCGTCATCACCATAATCTGCCGCATAGGTGTTAAAGGCTTCCAATTCGCCCTTGAAGGCGGTGTCCCTGCGGGACTTGTCCTTAACACGCTGCTTATATCTAACAATTTGTCTATCCAAAACATCCACTACACCATCAATGGCAGAAAACATATCGCTGGACACCACTTCACCACGTAACAAACGACGGTTTAGTGGCACAGAAACCTCAACTTTATTTTCTTGTTTAACCACAGAAAATGTAACCTGCACCATGGCATCTTCGGGGAAAAGACGAGAAAGTCGCCCAATTTTCTGCTCCGCACGGTCTTTCATGTCTTGGGAAACAACCACATTTTTGCCAGTAAAAGTAAATCTCATAAAGTCAGCTCCTTTGCAAAGATATTCTATAATAATTTAATTGTACCACAAAAATCCAAGCTTGGCAAGCACTATTATATATGCTATAATAGTTATATGGATAAAGGCAGAACTATTGGTGCAATTAAAAACATAATTTTGGTGGTGTTGGCACTTACGTGCCTTATTTTGGTTGTTCGGCTGTGGTTCGGAGAATTTCCACCATCTGCCCTTGTTACTGTTGCAGAGGGAACGGCAGCCATGGGCATTAACCCTTGGGACGAAGCTTCCGCTGGGCTTATGCTTACATCCGCACGCCTGCATATTAGGGTCGATGGTGCGGAGCAGTTTGTATATGCTGGTTTGTCAAATCATAAGGGTTGGCAATTGTCCACATCTGCTATCAGCCAATTAATAGAACGTGGTAACTTTGTAGCAGATGGTGCTGTCGTATTGGCAAGTAACACAATTGCCATTCAATATAATTTCCCCATGCCATCCGCCTTTTTTAGGGAAAATTTCGGTGTGCGACCTGGGTTTTTGTCCTCTCATTTTGATGATTTTGAGAAGTTATATATATCTCCACGTCAAGGCGGGTTTGATTTTGTTTTCGTAAGCCAAACCAGTGGCAATTTTATGTTTGTTTTAGAAAACACCGCCCTATATTGGGATTTTATAGAGCTTTTTGCGGATGTGGCATATGAAGCAGAAACGAACACCACACCAACTGGTGAAATTCAGTATAAAAGTCCCATTGGTACTTTGTCTTTGAGTGAGGTTAATCCTCATATCGGCTTCTTATTTCCGAACCCTGCCGTCATTAACCAAGCCAGTATAAATGGAATTTTTACATTTAGCGATAATCTAAGAGTTGCCCGCTTTTTTCCCGACCACGTTGTGGAGTTTAATGCGATGCCAAGCTCAGGTCTTAGTGCAAACCCGAATGTTTATGGCAACTTTACCAGCTCATTGTTAATTGCTTTCGACATTATAAGCCGAGATAATTTAGGTAATGGAATTATTCTTGCAAGCTACCATCACGACCCAACTACGGGTCGCTGGCATTTTTATTTCGACTATACACTTGCAGATGTAGTAGTCACTCTAGATAAGCACCCCTTGCAGGTACAAATCCTTCACCGTGATGTGGTTTTTTACCGCCGTCTAATGCTAGATTTCTTTGAAGTGGAGGCAAGTGACTATGGATACTAGCCGTGTTAAAAATATAATGATAGTGCTATTGTCCGTTGCCATTGTTGTACTATCCGTTTTAATTTTCATGGAAGGGGAGCGATATACACTGACAGCCGATGGGGAAGAAAATGTGGTGGCAGTACTTGCCCGAAATCAGGTCACTGTTTCCACGGAAATCCCAAGAGATTTTCGTCCACGAAGGCAACTTAACTTAGGGTTTTATGACTATGACTTAGAAGGTATCGCCGCCCGCTTTTTCGGTGAAATAGAATTTGGAAGGGAAATTGCTCCAAATTTTGTAGAATATTACTGCGACTACACAGGGCAGACCATGACCCGCCAAAACAGAGGGGGTTACATCGGATTTGCCATCCCCGAGGGACTACTTTTAGGGGATGCAAGGTATGGGTTTGCCAAAAATTCCGCTTCTGCAGAAGCACTGGCACATACCTTTATAGAGCAAGTGCTGGAAAGCACGCCCATGGCTTGGAATTCTACATTTTTAACATGGAATGGCAATTATGTGATAACATTTTTTGATGAACATGAAGGTTATTTGCTGTTTAACAACCAGATACGTGTGCGGATAACAGAAGCGGGTATTGTATCCGCCTTTTACTCCCGCACCACAAACTCTGGGTTTATTGGTGACACTGGAGCTATTTTCTCCCCAGATGAAGCAATGCTTGCCCTGCTAATTTACATACGCACCACCTATGCCACAGACCTACGCATTGACATTACAGGGATGAGATTGGTTTATGCCATGGGTACAGGCGGGCGGGGTGTACCAGCCTACTTTTTTACCGTCACCAAAGGCGATGGACACTGGGTATATTATCACCTAATAAACGCCTACACCAACACAATTATACCAAGTGGAACTACGGTGGTAAGCGGACCCCACTTATAAAATTAATATACAAATCAAAAAATCACCCCTTGTGAGGTGATTTTTTGATTTGTAACTTGTAACTACCTGCCCATCATCATCATAAGAAGGAACAACATCATGTTGTCGCCGCCAAACATATGGGGGTTCATCATCATCATTAGCATAAACATCATCATCATGTCGTTGCCAGGAGCTGGCATGTGGTGGTGGGTTGCACCAACTGGATTAGTCATAGGAAATTTCCTCCAAGTCATTAATGATTGTAAAATATCCTATGTGTTTTTTTGGAGAAAATTGCTTGTCAACATAAAATAGTACGGGCTAGGTCGTATATTGGGCTAAATTACAGCCTTTTTTGTAGTAGCACCTCTAGGGATGGTTGTTTTATTGCGTTCAGTCTTAATTTGATGGTGAATAGCCCGATTTCCAATTTATTTAGCAATTGCAAGCCGAATATTAACCAAGACCTTTATAAGCCCCAAATAATTATATAGTATAAAACAGCAAAAACAAAAGCAGGCAATAAATTTGCCACTCGTATTTTTGCATCAATTACCAAATTAACTCCAATGCCTAATATCATAACACCACCCACGGCTGATATTTGGGTTATCATTTCATCCGTTAAAAAAGGCTGCAAAAATCCCGCAAAAAATTCAATTGACCCTTGGTATAGAAAGACGGCAAGAGCAGAAAAGAGTACGCCAAAACCGAGGGTAGATGATAATGCCATCGCCGCAACCCCATCAATAATAGACTTTGTTAGTATAACAGAGTGGTCGCCTGTAAGTCCGCTGTTAAGAGAGCCAACCACAGCCATTGCACCTACACAAAACAGCAGTGTTGCCGCCACAAAACCTTGAGCAAATGTGGACTCGCCACCTTTCTTGCCTAGCTTGTCCTGCATCCAGATGCCAAGGCGGTTAAGTATTGCGTCTATGTTAGCGAGTTCTCCTCCAATAGCACCTAGGGCTAAGGCTACTACCATCAAAAGAATGTCACCGCCAATTGCGGAAGAAATGCCCACAATACAAACACATAACCCGAGAGCTTTCATTGTTGTCTGCGATATGCGGTCGTTTATACGTCCTTTAAGTAACAACCCTAAACCCCCGCCAGCAAAAATGACAGCGGCGTTGATTGATGCACCAGTTACACCCATGTTTTTAATCCCTTTCGGTTTCGTAGCATTATTTTAAGTAGAATTATAACACGGATTTGATTTGGCTACAAGTTTCTCAATGGTGCATTTAACGATGTAGAAAATTTATTATCCTTTCTTGCGTTGTCCGTTTTTGTATGTTACAATTAAGGGTAATTGTGGGTAAAACCCTTAACAACATAACAGGGGAGGATTTATTTTGGAAATTAGCCAAGAACGATTAGAAAAAATGACACCTAAAGAGAAACAAATGGCAACCGCTAACATTCCCAAGTTGGTGCTGTCTTTTTCCATCCCGACAATTATCGGGATGTTGGTACAAGCTCTTTACGTGGCTGTGGACCGCTATTTTGTGGCACAAATTTATGGCGTGGGGGAAGATGCCTTGTCGGGGGTCGCCCTTGCTTCTCCAGTTTCTTTGATTGTGGCTGCCTTTGCCCTTTTGGTAGGTGTTGGCTCTGCTGCCAACATATCCATAAAACTGGGTAGAGGGGACAGGGACGGAGCCGAAAAGGTTCTTGCCAATGCCTTTTTGTTGAACATGATTTTGTCGGTAGTGCTGGGGGTTCTTGCCCTGTTTTTCCTTGAACCTGTGTTAATCGCCTTTGGTGCGTCCGAAGCCACCCTTCCTTTCGCTTATACATATACCAGCATCAAGCTATATGGTATAGTTTTCACTTTTATCAGCTTTTCTATGAACCATCCAATTCGTGCGGCGGGCAATGCCAAGCGTTTTGCGTCTGCACAACTTTTGGGCGGTATTCTAAATATTTTCCTAAACCCGCTGTTTATTTTTACTTTTGACATGGGCATTGCGGGTGCAGGTTGGTCTACGGTGCTTGCACAGGGTATTTCTGCTGCTTGGGTTATGATGTATTATTTCCGAGGAAATCCTGCAATTCGTTTGCGCCGCAAGTTTATGCGTTTAGAGAAAGTACATGTTTTGGCGATTGCAAGCATTGGCGTTGCACCGTTTTTAATGCAGATTTTGGGAAGTGCCGTTACCATAATCGCCAATCACTTTTTACGGATTTTTGGTGGCGACCATGCCATTGGTGCTTTTGGTGCGGTTGGTGCGGTTATGGCTTTGTTTATCATGCCTGTTTTTGGGATTGCCCAAGGAAGCGGACCAATTACGGGCTTCAATTACGGCATGGGCAATATGGAAAGGGTGCGAAAAACCTATTTCTACTCAGCCATGTATGCGGTTGGTATTTGCGTCATAGGGCTAATTTTCCTTGTAACACTTACCGAGCCAATTATGGGTATGTTTACCAGTGACCCTGATGTGCTTGCACTTGGCGTCAACGGGATGAGGATTGTAGTGTGGACAATGCCTGTAGCAGCCTTCCAAATGAACGCCTCTACCTTCTTTATGGCTTTGGGACGTGCAAAAATGTCTGTTTTGTTGTCGGTGTTGCGCCAAGGCTTGTTCTTGGTACCGTTATATTTCATCCTGCCACAATTTTTGGATATTAACGGGGTTTGGCTTGCTGCTCCAGTTGCGGATTTAACTGCATTTACCGTTACTTTACTGGTAATCCTACGTGAATTGCGTCGCCTAAGAACACAAGTCCCCGTCGCACAATCATAAAAAACCGAAAGAGAGTGACATAAAATAAACTATAAATTTAGGCGACTATATACAATTTTACACAAATATTGTTAGGGGCTGGCATTGCCCATCCCATTAAAGCGGGCGATAGTGCCAGACCTCAAAAGCGCCAGCAGACATAGGACTGGCAATGCCAGCCCCTACCAGATTGTGGTGTGAAATTGTATATAGTTACCATTATTTATTTACACATCCGTTATGCAGTTGGTAGAGCGAGGCTTCTGGGTTTGGATGCTTACGCCCAAACTCTTTTACCGGCGGACTTTTATAACCAACTCAACTTTACATACGCTTTTACCATGTGGGACACCCTAAACCATTCCGCAGGTTTTGCTGATTTTTTTCTCGTGGTGTTTTTCGACCCAGAAACTTTAGACGAAACGATTTCGTTACGATGAAGCTTTTATGCAAACCCTTGCCAGAGGACACAAAATCGGCGGTGGCGGTTTGGTACAGTACCCTTGGGCATATTCTCGGCTTATCCAGTTGGTTCTTTAAGAGGTACGGTAGAAGGTCATGGTTTTTTGGGTTATGATGGAGTTTGTCATCTTGCCACGCCAACGCTTTGGTATCGTCATGCCTGCCAACTCCGTTTTAGGCTTAGATTTTATTGGTATGATGTTAGATTTGACAGCACTGATAGCTTGCTGACACCATCAGATAATCTACCAGATGCGTCAACTATAGCAGGCAATTTTATACAGTCACGTCGTCACGAAGGTTATTTGTTAGAGCCCACAAACTTTTTACTAACAGGCACATTGATAACCACAAACAACACCATCTTCGTTTTGCGTGTACTAAGCCATCTGGCGTACACCCAAATACCTATGGCTAATTTCCGTGTTTGGATAAACTTCGTCCTGTTAGCCGTTGCAGTGGTATTGTTATTGCTTTTCATATTCTTTATGACAAGGGAGAGCATTCAATCCAAATGAAAAATATTAGAATTTCTTCGTTCTCGTATAAATCCTACAGCATCCCGCCATCTAAGGTAATTATCTGACCATTGATATAACTGGAGTGCAAGAGAAAATCAACCGCTTTGGCGATTTCTTCTGGCTGGGCAAAACGCCCTAGAGGAATTTCTGCCATCAAGGCGGTTTTTTCGTCTGGGTCAAGAAACGCGTTCATCTCGGTCTCGACAACACCACAAGCTATGGCGTTGACGGCAATACCTGCCCCACCAACCTCTTTTGCAAGGGCTTTTGTAAAGGTGTCAACCCCGCCTTTTGTGGCAGAATACACAGCTTCGCAACTTGCCCCCGCCCCACCCCAAATAGAGGAAATGTTGACTATTTTTCCATAACCTTGACTAAGCATTTGCCTAACCGCCAGATGGCTACAATTTATAGCCCCCATTAAATTAGTGTTGATTAGATTGTGCCAAGTATCAGGGGTTGTGTCGGCGAAATATCCGACATGGGATATTGCGGCATTGTTTATAAGTACATCCAATCCGCCAAATTCTTTATTAATCGTCTCAAACATATGTTGACACTGGGCATAATCCCCCACATCGCCGTTAAGGGACAAAACACCATCAAGCCCACCGAAGCGACTGCAAACAGCTACCCGATACCCCTTCTGGGCAAAGTGCAAAGCCATTGCCTTCCCAATTCCACGGCTTCCACCTGTAATAAAAATCCGCATATTATCACCTTACCTTGACTTTTTGATATTTATATGTTACAATGATTTGCAAACCCTAATAGGGGGGCATAAAATGTTTCAAACTGTTTTAACAAATTTGATACCAATGGGCATTATGATGGCGATTGGCTTGATAGCCCGAAAAACAAGGCTTATCAACGACGAAATTTCGGGTGGTATGTCAAAAATTTTGGTAAACATTACCTTACCCGCAATGCTTATCATGGGTATGCAAAGGGAATTTTCTGCACAACTTTTAGGTAGCGGTTTAATGGTTCTTGGGCTTACCGCCACACAAATCTTGTTGTTTTGCGGATTTGGCTTTCTGGTAGCACGACTGTTAAAATTCCCTAAAGAAAAGCGTGGGGCATTTGGTTCTGCCGTAGCTTTTGGGAATGTAGGCTTTATGGGTATTCCCATAATTGTTGCAATTTTAGGTTACGAAGCTTTGTTCTACGCTGCCATTGCACAAATACCTTTTAACTTGTTGCTATTCTCTTTGGGAACTGGCATAATGTCGAAAAGTGAAGTAAAAACCAAATTCCGCCCTAATACTGCATTTATCGCTGCTTTTGTAGGGCTTGGCATCTTTTTAACTGGGTGGCAAATTCCAGACCCAATCTCAATCACCTTACAACATTTAGGTAATATGACAACACCCCTTTCAATGCTGATAATGGGTGCTATGATTGCTAAGCAACCACCAAAAAAGCTGGTTGGTGATAAAACCGTACTTGTTTTGGCAATGATAAAACTAATCGCTGTACCGACTATCACATGGCTGGCACTACGCCACTTTATCAGTGACCCACTGGCTTTAGGCACACTTATCGTCTTAGGGGCAATGCCAACCGCTGTTATGGTTGTCATTTGTGCCAAAGAAAATGCACCAGCAGTGGAATACGCTTCAAAGGCAGTATTTGTAACCACCGTGTTATCCCTGCTGACACTTCCTTTGGTCAGCTTAATTTTGTAAAATGTTAGGAGATTAAATGGAAAATATCACACCACCTAATCCAAACCTTGAAGATAAAACCCATAAAAGTATCTTTGTAATTTTTGGGCAGGCTTTTTCACTATATTTTAAGTCAGCTAAATTCCTTGCTGTTATGACTGTTTTGGCATTTTTGCCAGTTTTTATCTTTCGTATGTTTTTGCCAGAAAGGTATGTAGAAGCCTTCGCAAACTTCCAAACTTTATGGCAATATTATTTGAGCGGTGGCAACATCCAAACGGCAGACATTATGTCAGCCATCAGCGGTGATGCTACCATGTATGCAATGATACACATGGGTATAGGAATTGCCTTTTTACCGCTTATGGTAGGGGCAACAATATATCTTACCGCCTGCCATTTAGAAGAAAAGCCCCCTAATTTTAGCGATATGTTTAACATGGTCATGCCACGCTTCCCTGCAATGCTCGCCACCACAGCCATTGTTTCAGCCATTATAATGGGGTTGCTTTTCCTGACAGGTGGCACATTTCTCATGGGCATCCCAATCTATATCATGGTTACACTAATATTCTTCATGCACGTAACGGCAGATGTGGGTCGCTGGGGGCTAAATGCCATGTCCATCAGCCGTTTTCTTGTACGCAGGCGTTGGTTTAGGGTGTTTTTTATATCCCTTTTCATTCTTATAGCCTTCACAATCGCATCCATATCTTTAAGCACTTTAGGGAATTTTCTGGGCGTTTCCGCCAGCCCCTTTACAGAACTTCCTTTCTTTCTACTTCAACAATTCATACTCTCATTTTTTCTGGTGGTATTTGCCTTGTGGTATTTTGACACCAAAAAACTTCACCAACGCAACCTAAAAGCCATGGAAAAAGCAATTTTCGACCAACTAAGAAATCATCTGGATGAGATAGACTTTCCAAACCGCCCAAAAGACAAGCCAGAGGATAAAAATGATGAATAAATAATCCCCCTGCAAAGGCTGACCTTGCAGGGGGATGCTATTTACAGGGGTAGAGAGAATCGAACTCCCACTAAAGGTTTTGGAGACCTCTGTCATGCCACTTGACCATACCCCTACATAATCACTAAAATAGATTCTACCAAAAGAAAAATGTTTTGTCAAGAACTTTTTGTGAAGTTTTTTAATAAGTGTGCGTCATCATAAAAAAATTTTGATTTTTTGAAAAAATGTTCTTGACAAATGATTTTGGGCGTGATATTATACCTATTGTTAGCACTCATTGACCTTGACTGCTAACAATAAAGTTACTTAGGTCTAAAATGTTGCTAGGAGGTGCTTATTTGGGCTTAAATGACAGAAAAATGAAAATTTTGGCGGCAATTATAAAAGATTATATTGTCACTGCCGAGCCTATTGCTTCCCGCACAATCGCCAAAAAATATGATTTTGGACTAAGCTCCGCCACCATTCGTAATGAGATGAGCGACTTGGAAGAAATGGGTTATGTAGTTGCCCCTCACGCTTCTTCGGGTCGTATTCCGTCCGACAAGGGTTATCGTCTGTACGTGGACCAAGTAATGAAGCGTCGTAAACTGACGACGGAGCAACAAGCTTTAATTGTACAAGCCCTGCAACAGGAAATGGGACGCATGGAAAGCCTGATGCAGGAGATGGCAAGGGCGATTTCTTATATCACCAATTACACCACGGTGGCAACCCAGCAGACGGCAAAACAGCATATCATTAAACATATTCAGCTTGTCCCTGTGGACGGGGCGGTGGTTGCAATGGTTATTGTAACGGCAGAAAATGAGGTGCGTAATTGCACGGTGGTTTTACCGATGTCTGCAAGCCCTGCACTTGTGGCAAAAATCTCTAAGGTAATGTCCCGAACCCTTGGCGGTGTGGGTGTTGGCGAACTTGGCAATGTTTTATACATTTCCATGATGCGTCATCAATTTGGGCAAGAGGGGCTTGATACCGCCATGGTTGACCCCTTGCTGGAGGCTATTTATAACGCCCTTGGTACGGGCGAACCCCAGCAGGTTCACACCGTGGGCATTAAGAACATCTTAGAATTTCCCGAATTTGCCGACTTAGAAAAGGCAAGGGCGATTATGGGTATTTTAGAGGAAAAAGACGAACTTTTAGCACTGCTGTCAGGTGGCTTAACTGGGGATAAAATCCACATAACAATTGGAGCAGAAAACCAAGAGCAAATTTTGCAAAACTGCTCTGTGATACGTGCCAAAATTAGCATAGACCAGCAATTTTGCGGTAACATTGCAATTATAGGACCAACAAGAATGGATTATGCACAGGTTATGTCGGTTTTGCAGACGGCACTTGCCACATTGGGGCTGAAATGATGGAGGATATAATGGACAAAGACAACGAAAACATTGAAAACGAACAGGATTTTGAAGGGGAAGAAAACCAGCAAGATGCCGTGCAACAAGCAGAGGATTTTGTGGCACAGCTTGTAAACAAGCTAAAAGAAACCACGGCGGATTATGAAAATTTCCGCAAGCGAAGCGAGAAAGAAAAGGCAAGTATGTATGATAGAGGTATTATAACATTTGCCACTGAACTTTTGCCCATTATGGACAATTTTGCCCTTGCCGTTAAAAACGCTGACCATGGTGATAATTTTGTCAAAGGTGTGTTAATGATACAGGGGCAGTTAAACTCCATGTTTGAAAATATGGGCATCACAAAAATCCCTGCTGTTGGTGAAACCTTTGATACAAAATTCCACAATGCAGTTAGCACAATCGAGGATGAAAATCTAGGTGTACAGGAAATAGCCGAAGAATTGCAAACGGGCTATATCTACAAGGGTGCGGTTATCCGTCATTCAGTGGTGGTCGTGGCTAATTAAGGGGGGTAATATGAAGTTAATTAAAAGTCAAAACAAGCAGTTTATCGTATCTGCACGATATATAAGCCTTATCGAGGTCGGCGAACAGACCGATAGACGTGGAAATGGCACTGGAGATGTAGATATTGATGTGCATTTAGGCAACGAAAGTGGCGATGACGTTTACACCATTGCCACATACCGCACAAAGGACGAAGCACTTCGGCAAATGGATAGGCTGGCGACATTTTTAAGCTCCAACGACAACCATGGTTTGCACGAGATGTAATAACTTAGTAATTTGTTGGCAGTAAATTTGTAAATTTAACTTACGCTGTAAAATAAAATTTAGGAGGAATAAAAAATATGTCAAAAATTATCGGAATTGATTTAGGTACAACAAATTCATGTGTAGCGGTTATGGAGGGCGGAAAGCCCGTTGTTATCCCTAACAGCGAGGGTGGGCGCACAACCCCTTCTATCGTAGGTTTTACCAAGAGTGGCGAGCGCTTGGTGGGTGAAGCGGCAAAACGCCAAGCCATCACAAACCCCGAAAACACAGTTATGTCCATTAAGCGTTTGATGGGTACAAAAGAAAAAGTGACAATTGAAGGCAAGCAGTATAATCCCCAAGAAGTTTCTGCCATGATTTTGCAAAAGCTAAAAGCTGATGCGGAAGCGTATTTGGGCGGAGAAGTTACAAAGGCGGTTATTACAGTGCCTGCCTACTTTGGCGACGATGAACGCCAAGCCACAGTGGACGCTGGTCGTATTGCAGGCTTTGAAGTGGAGCGTATTATAAACGAGCCAACATCTGCATCTCTTGCCTATGGTCTTGACACGGAAAAAAGTGAAAAAATTCTTGTTTATGACCTTGGCGGTGGTACATTTGACGTATCTGTTATCGACATTGGTGATGGCGTTGTGGAAGTTTTATCCACAAACGGCGTAAACCACCTTGGCGGTGACGATTTTGATGAGCGTATAATCGACTTTCTGGTTAAAGAGTTCAAAAGCACTGAGGGCATCGACCTAAGCAAGGACAAGGCGGCGATGCAACGTGTTAAGGTGGAAGCAGAAAAGGCAAAGAAGGAACTTTCCACCGTTACCCAAACGGACATTAACATTCCGTTTATCACTGCCAACCAAGATGGTCCAAAGCACTTGGATGTTAAACTGACCCGTGCCAAATTTAACGAATTAAG
>WQZZ01000027.1 GCA_009780485.1 Defluviitaleaceae bacterium
ATACTAGTGTCAACTTAAACTCAAATCTAATCATAATTAGTAAATCTCATGGCTTTGAGACCAGATCGACAAGTGAGCGTGATATCAGAAACCGCCACCTTATAGATTTCGTCCTAAGAAAATCCAAAGCCGAGGCTACCGAAAAAGACATCAAAGACGGAATTACCGTTTTTAAGCAGTATAAGGTGAATACGGCAAATGTGATGTTGACTCTATTGGATAAGACTATCGGACAGTTCGGAACATTAGCTCCAGCCTACCTAAATAAACTAACGCAGTCGTTTGTTCGGTAGCTAGGCGACTTTTGGCATTGTTTCAAAAGCCATATATCAGTAATCCTGTTCCTACGTGTGCAGGAAAATGGACTATACACAAAGATGGTATTGTCGGATCGTACAAGACGATTTCCAGTTTTTTCATCACCTCTCCCGCCTTGACGACACCCTTCGCACATGATGACGAAAGATGGATGGCGTTGAGAGGCCATTAGCGGTCTGACTAGGTGCTAAGGATATTCTATTTCATTGTACTCATTTTGTGGAAAGTTTATTTTTCTGCGTTCGGTTTTCTAATTCAATGCATGGTAAAGTCTATTTTGCGGAAAAATCCATCTCGTAAAAGTGCTTTGTTTTCGGAGTCCACCGCTAATATAGGTCCACCACATATGTTTTCTTATCACTTATTCTTTTATCAATTCTGTTTATATATGCTGCGGGAACAACCAGGGGAAATCCGTGGTCAAAAAGTTTAACCCCTAAGCATAGTGCGAGAGCGATACTAAAATGAGACTTTTTTGGCATTGATTTTCCACTATTAAAGTGCTATAATGATATTGTGGAAAATTATACCAAATAAGAAAGGAGCTAGTCATGCAAGAAAAAGGAAACGCAAAATGTATAAATATATGTGCCTTAGAATTGCTCCAAGAGTACAGAATCATTACATTGCGAAAGTCTTTGCGGGAAACTGTATCATCATCCAAACCAAAAGCATTAGGTGCTTACGAACGACAAATTAATTTTACAAAAGAGCTTATTGAGGTGTTGCTCAATAACAAAAAATTAGGCAAGAAGCTGTATTGGATTATCTACTTAACATATATGACCAAAAGACAGCCAGAAGGGATTGAAGAAATCCTTGAAAATATCTCCGAAAAAATCGGACGCATCCCACGAAGTTCCTATTTTAGACTAAGGAAGCGAGCATTGGAGATTCTCGATAATCACTTGAGTGAATTATCAGCAGACGACGCCCAATCGTATCAATACGCATAAAACGCTGGTGTGGATTTTAATCCATTGCTAGCGTTTTTGATTCTGTAAAAAGATATTCAATTTTTGGTAAGATACGACTGGCTAAGGTGCCTTTTACACAAATTTATTGTAGCAGGGGGGTGGTAGTGAAATGACTAATATTAGGCAAGAGATTGCAAACTCAACAAGAGCAACAAGTAAATCCGATTTATTGCCCCTTGGCAGTATTGTCATCCTAAAAGATGGCGAGAAAAAGTTAATGATTTACGGCAGAGGACAAATGACTCCAAGCACCATGCAAGGTTTTGATTATATCGCCTGCTTATGGCCAGAAGGCAATCTTGACGAAGAATTTATGTATCTTTTTAATCATCAGGACATTGATGAGGTTTTTCATCATGGTTATGCGGATGCGGAAGATGCAGAATTTCTCGAACTTTTTATGTGGGGGTGACCAACTACTGGAAATGTCAAATGTTTTTTCGTGTGTAAGCCGTGTAATAAAGTACAAAGTCATAAAAGGTGAAAGGAAGCGAGCGCAACCATATAGCGTAAGGTTGCAAGGTTCTGCCACATAGGTTTTGTGTGTGCGTCGTATGTAATCCGTAAAGCTGTGTTATGAACGGTAATTCCGACCTTCGTTGTCATGCAAACTTAACCACCAATCATCCGTGTTTTCCTTGACTTTTCAAGGAAAATCTGGTATAATTATATCAGATAAAGCGATAAAAATGATAGGAGGTTTACATGAAAAACAAAGTTAAACTTACTTTTATATCGGTAGGGTTGATGATTACCATATTTATCGGCGGAGTATTCGTAGGAGTGCCGTCACCAATAGAAATTCTGGCAGATGGTGTAGGTGATAGCATCACCGTTACAATTGATGGTGTACCTATTGTCTTTGCCGACCAGCAACCTATTATCGTTGACGGTCGCACCCTTGTTCCAGTGAGGGGAGTGTTTGAGGCTCTTGGTTTTGAGGTCGATTGGGAACAAAGCACACAAACAGCAAGGCTTGTCAATGAACGGTTTAGGTTAGACATCGCCATAGGTGCTAATGCTTTTATGGCTGTACCATTAGACAGTAACGGAAACATGGTGCAAATCAGTCGCCACCATTCAATTGCTTTGGATGTGCCAGCACAGTTGATTAACGGGAGGACAATGTTGCCTATTCGATTGCCTTTGGAAGCTGTGGGATATGAGGTTGGTTGGGATGACATTAATAGGAGTGTTGTTATCAGCAGAAGTGGGAATGAAAATACTGTAGTGGTTCAAACACCTACGCAATCAGAAACACAGCCTTTACAAGACCAACACGCACAATCCGTAATACAGCAACCACCAAGCCGAGATATGCAACAGCCATATGTCGACGAAAATGTCACAAACCAAAGTAATCCCGTGACACAGAGCATACCAAGCCATACGTACACTCGCTCAGCCATCACATTGCCCGACAGAAGATTGACGGAAGATGAAAGAGCTACATGGATTGCTGAATATCACGCTTTAGGTGGGGCGAACGATATTGAGCTTGAGATCGTTGGGTTAATCAATAAGATTAGGCGCGAGAATGGGCTTGTTGAGTTAGAAATATGTAACAATCTCATGAAAGCAGCACGGTTTCACGCTCAGACAATGAACCAGCACGGACAATTAAGTCATACTATCGGACCATACGGAAGCTCTGGTGCTGTAGCATCGGCTTTTGGAGGTATCGTAAATGCTGCTAATGGTGCAGGTGTTGGGTTTGCAGAGGACATAGTGGAACGCTGGATGGCTTCTGAAAGTCACAGAAGCAACATATTGAACCCACGCCTTAGAACCATAGGTGTCGGCTGCCATCGTCTTAGTTATATGTTTTTAGGATAATACAAAGTTTTCAAAAACGAGCACTAAATGGTGCTTGTTTTTTATGTGAAGGGGGAAGTCCATAAAAAGCCAACCGAATGAGTGGTCGGTCAAGGGAAACACCTATCATCACGGCAGCGCCCTATCCAAGACAAGCCAAATGAACAAACCAAACAACCGAGGCGACATACAAGTGACCGCCTTTTTATATTTACGAGGAGGACTAGATGAATAACTCGAAAACAGAAACAACAAGGTTTTTAGGAAAGAAATTTACAACATTTGTAGTAATGGTACTTGTGTTTTTAACTGTTGCTGGAACAGTGACACCCTTTGCTGTTTATGATATGAGCATCACACCAACCCAGCAAGGCGGCACAATAACCAGCGTAAGCTTCAACGATGAAGATGTTGCTGTAGATGCTGATGGTAGTTTCACGATCGGTGGTAGCCCGTTAGGGAAACACGCTAACCGTGATAATGTAACCATCACCCAGACTACATTTCCAACTTCACAAGAAGCACAGACTGACCAAATATCCCCCACCTTGCCCTTTGCAGATGCAATCGGCACAACCACAACAATAATCTTTAACGGAGAGCCCACCACTATAATCCTCGGTGAAGATGGACAATTCCGTATTGTGGTTGAAGATTATCTTTTATCAGCCACCAACAGAAGCAGAGTAAGGGATGGTTTTGGTTTTGATATTATTCAACCACTATCTAGTGAAGTCTTGTCCAGATTAACATTCCCGAGATATATTGAGCTAGATGGTGGCAGATTACCAATCAACCATCCCAACATAGTAAACATAATCCCAGCAGGGGTCGAGTATGTGAGTGATGAAGGTAACAGAGTACCTGTAGCACGAGTGTCTGCATCATCTCCATCTGCCGTAGATGTACCATCAGGAAACGGACTTCCAGCAGGAATAATAGTCACTATTGATAGCGACACAGCCATATGGACAAATACCCTAACCATGACAAACGCTGGTAGAAGCACAAATGTAAGCGCTTTCCGCTACTTGTTTATAGTTGACGATGTTTCTTACGAGATTTTTTGTGCTGACCCTACGTTACCAGGTCCAGAAAACCCTGCGGCAATCTATGCCCAATTGGGCAATATAAACCACGCAGGCATCAGAAATGCCCTAAGATATGGCTCACCCCATAATCCTTATTGGGATGCACCCACACAAGCAGACCGTGTGTGGTACACATATGTCACTCGCGTTGCTGTAGCTATGGCAGCCAACCCCTCCGCTACATTTAATGGCGACCCAACAATCATATCAGCCGCACAAGTTTTGGTTGCTGGGGCAAACACTGGGCAAAACTTTGATGAAACCATGCCAGCTATTGCCGTTAATGGTGTGCGTAACCGTGAAGACTTAAACAGGGTTGTAAGCCCAGGTGCTACCACGGCTAAATCAGAAACCTTTACTACATCATCAAATCGCCGTAAAAGTTTACAACACAACAGCTTTTACTTTGAGTGGGCAGCAGGAACTCCTGCTGGTGCTAGGCTTGTGTTTAATGGAAATACCTATATTGCTCCCAATGCACCAACACAACGTATAGTGGTGAATGCTGGTAGCCCAAGCGTAAGCTTCACTTTGGAAATGCCCAATGAACCGCAATTCTTAGGTCAGACTGCTAGAGTATATATGGTTGGTGAGCATAATGAGTTTGCTGGTGAAGTGAGGAGATTGCAACACCCTACTAATCCGCAGAATTGGCAGGATATGGTTTTTTATGTCCCTTATATGAGGGCTAGTGCGGCTTTTAGTTTTGCTACTGACGACATACCTTTTGAGTACGGTGCTTTTACCCCCATCAAAGTCAATATCTACACAGGTCAAGAGGGTGGTGGAACTTTCACTGTAACTGGTTCAAATGGCTTCTCTCAAACCGTCAACGGCGGAACACCTATAACTAATCGACCTGTAGGTGGAACATACACAGTAACTTACACAGGTACAGGCGAAACCCGCTCCGTAACCATCCAACCAAACCGAACAACACCTGTTACAGTACAGTTCAATAACGGCAATGGTGGAGGTTACAATGGTGTCACAATCCAAAAAATATGTGCCATCACAGGAGTCATCGTCCCCGGTGCAGTAATCCGCCTACGTGGCATAGACAACCCAAGTATAGACGTTACCCAAGTTCTAACCGCTGGTGCAACAGTAGCCATGCCAGACGGAATAACATCAACGGTCATCAATGGTGTCTGGAGAATAGACGGACTTCCACCTGGTCATTACGAAGTAATCGAGGTACAAGCCCCAAATGGCTTCTCGATGCAACCAGGACCAACACAACAAACTTTCTTAAAAGAAGCTGGTTCCGATGCTCATATAATGCTGACCTTTGCTAACTTTCCTTTTAGTGAAGTCGAAATCATTAAAAGAGAAATGAGCAATGGTGTTGGTAACAATCAACCCCTAGCTGGAGCAGAGTTTCGCATCCAAGGCTTCTACCCTGGTACACCTCCAAGGGTGTTGGATAGAACAGCAACCACAGATGCACAAGGTCGCATTGTCTTTTCTGATTTGCCAGCAGGACAATTCACAATTACAGAGATAGCCCCACCAACAGGCTATACCTTCGGCGATATTCGTACATGGTCTGTAACCGTAAACTGGGGTGACAGTGTAAGTGCTGGTACTGCCAACTCTATCACTGCATTTAACATCCCCAAATCCTCACTAGAAGTTTTGAAGGTTTGCGGAGTAACCAACCGTCCCCTTGCTGGGGCTGTTTTTAGTTTGACAGACCCAACAACAGGGGAGAGCTGGCAAGCTGCATCTAATGCACAGGGTATTGCAGTGTTTGGCATAGGAAACTACGGCAACTTCTTATATCCAAACCGTGTGTATAGCTTGCGTGAGATTATCGCCCCACAAGGCTTTGTGTTGATGGGCGAACCAAGAGAGATTGTACTATCCCCCGGTGTGGAAAACAGAGTAACAATCCAAAACTGGGAAAACCCCGGTCTTACTATCATTAAACAATGTCAAGACACACAGGAAAGACTTGCAGGGGCAGAGTTCACAATAGTGGCTCAAGGTTCTGGTCGTCCGCTTCCTGTAGACTTTCCGCTTATCACTGATGCCAATGGTGAAATCCATATCCCGTGGACGCTGTTTGCTGGCGAAAGTGAAAGGGTGTTCTTGGTTACAGAGGTAGTCCCACCACTGGGCTTTCATCTGGCAGACCCCAACTGGCAGATTGTAACTATGCAAGCTGGACATAATCATACTCTTGTGTTCCAAAACAGACGTATGCCAGCATTAACAATCCAAAAGCATGATGCAGTCACAGGTGACGCTATCCAGAACGCAGAGTTTACTGTAGAGAGATTGTCTTCTGCCGCTTCTCCACCAGCCCCCATCGGGATGATAACGGGCAATCCTTTCCGTACTGATGCACAAGGCAGAATTACCTTACCACACCTTGGTGCTGGGGTGTATCGAATTATCGAAACAAGGGCAGCAAATGGTTACTGGCTTGATACCGATGTCAGCAATAGAACATGGACAATAACCCTTCGTGAAAACGAGGATTATGTATTGCAAGCAGAAAACATACTTCTACCGACCTTAATTATTGAAAAATGGAACGCACTAACCTACAGACCAATCCCAATGACACAGTTTAGGATTGATTTTGAAGTGCCTTTTGGTGGTGGAGGTTCTGGTAGCAGTGTTAGCGGTGGTGGCAACCTACAGCACATCGGCTACTTTATGACTGATGCAAATGGGCAGATTGTTTTGCCTTTTGTTCAGCCCGGTTGGTTTGTAATAACAGAAACCAGACCAGCCCCGGGTATGCAAATGCCATCTAATCCAGTTACAAGAGTGTTTCTTGCACCCGGTCGTCATACCTACAATGTATTGCTTCAAGTTCCAAATCTAACACTTGGACAAACGGGACAAATCACTTTACCAACCCCGCCCCCTGTTGCTGGATTTACACCAGAGCAATGGGCAGGGATGACAGAGGTAGAGCGTCAAGCGCATTTGCGTGGTAGTCTAACCGTTACCAGTGGTAATGACCACTTAGCAACTTCTGGTGGAGGTTCTGGTGGTGGTACAGGCGGAAGTGGTGGTTCTGTCGGTACAATCTGGAATTGGCCTGCTAACTCTATTGTTATTCAGAAAAGATGCTCTGTAACTAACCAGCTATTACAAGGAGCAGAGTTTGAGGTAATTCACACCTCTGCTGGTGTATCTGGTACGCTTGGTACGGTTATCGGTCGATATATCACTGATAACAGTGGTATCATTGTGCTTACTGGTCTTGTTGCTGGTAGCTTTGTGGTGCGTGAGGTGAACCCTCCAACAGGTTTTACTCTTGGTGCTAACAATAGCCAGACTGTTTTTCTAGCACCAGATGGACATTCTGTTGTCGAGGTCGTGTTTAACAATGACCCATTCGGAAGTTTACTTCTTGCCAAGAGCTGTTCTGTAACAGGCAGACCTTTGGCTGGTGCCGTGTTTAGAGTTACTGACAGCACAGGAGCAGTTGTTGGCACTAGCAATGGCTTGTTTACTACAGGGGCTAATGGCGAAGTTCTAATACCGAACCTACCCCCAGCAACCTACCTTGTAACCGAGGTAACCGCCCCGAATGGTTTTGTTCTGGATAGCACACCACAAACCATTAGAGTAAATGCAACAGGTAATACCTACAGAGTGGAGTTCACAAACACTCCATTATCAAGTGTCATCATCCGCAAACTATCCCAAGAAACCAACCAACCCCTTGCTGGTGCTAGGTTTACCGTTAGACAGCAAAGTGGTGGTGCTGGTGGTGCGACTGGTGGTGGCGGAAATCTTATTGGTGAGTTTGTTACAGACAGTAGCGGAACAATTGAAATTCCAAATGTTCTTGGCTGGTTGGTGATTGAAGAGGTGACACCTCCACCGGGTTATACTTTAGCAGACAACAACGTCCGCACTGTAGAAGTACGCCCTGGTTCTCCAACTGTAGTCGAGTTCCGCAACCCAAGACTATCAAACACAACAATCCGCAAGATAAGCGGAGATGATGGTCGTGCTTTAGCTGGGGTTGTGTTTGAGGTAAGTCACTTTGATGGTGGGCGTGTTCGTAACCCGATTGACAATTCATTTGAGTTTGTCACCAATTCAGCGGGTATGATACATCTCCCAAGACTTGAGCTGGGTGTATACGTTGCAAGAGAAACCAGAGCATTACCGGGTTATCAGCTTGCAGAGCCGTATATCTTCACTGTTGAAGCTAACCGTGATACTACAATCATTATTCGAAACTACCGCTTGCCACGCTTACCAAACGTAACCATCCGCAAAATCAGCGGAGATGACGGTAGGGCTTTGGCGGGTGTAGTGTTTGAGATTGACCGTGCAGATGGTTCTCGTGTACGTAATGACATCCCTAACAGCCCACAGCGTGGTTCTTATGAGTTTGTAACCAACAATACAGGACAGATTATCACTCCAAACATGGAAGCTGGTCGTTATGTCCTTCGTGAAACCCGTGCATTGGCTGGTTATCGTTTGGCTGACTCTGTGAATTTCACCGTAACAGAGGGTGGAGAGGATATTACCTTAATCGTGCGTAATTATAAGCAACCAAGTGTTGTAATACGTAAGATTGATGGTGATACAGGTCAACCATTGCAAGGTGTTCAGTTTGAGATTAGACGATTTCTTGCTAATGGACAGACTGGGCAAGCGATTAAGAATTATGCTGTTGATAATTCTTATACCTTTACTACCAACCAAGCAGGACATATCTATCTGCCAACCTTGGAAGATGGTATGTGGGTAGCAATCGAAACCAGAGCATTACCTGGCTTCATGCTTGCTGAACCACATATCTTTAGAGTTGGTGATAATGGGGATATGACTATTGTTATCAGAAACTATCGCTATCCGTCACTCACTATACAAAAGATAAACAGCGTAACCCGTGCGCCACTTGCTGGGGTTCATTTTGAAATCAACAGACCAGATGGAACACGCATCATCAACCCACAAACAGGTTTCCATACCTTTATCACCAACCACTTGGGATTAATACATCTGCCAGCAATGCCAGATGGGCAATATTTCCTTCGTGAAACCAGAGCATTGCCCGGTTTTATTATTGACGAGGAGATAATTCTGTTCTACGTCAATGCAGAAGCTCGCAGACGTGCAGCACAAGGTCAAGTGGGTGCAGGTGCCAACCCAACCAATCACTTGCTTGTGGTAGAAAACACCCCTGCATCTGGTCTTATGATTATCAAAACCTGTGCCAACACAGGCAACCCATTGCAGGGTGTCGAGTTCGAAATCAGACACGCAGACGGTCGCCTAGTCCGTGGTCTTATGGCAGACCAAAACCAACCCAACACTTATGCTAACAGCCCCAACCTTGCCCCCAACGGAAACTTCGTCACAGACCACAGAGGTATGATTCATCTACCTCATTTAGAGTATGGGGTACTTCATATCACAGAAATACGGGCTTTGCCCAGCTTTGTGCTAGACACCACCACTCATGTGGTAACACTAACCCCTGGTAGACTTACCACGCTAGAAGTAGCCAATCAGCAAATGGCGGGATTAAGGATATATAAGATTGATTCCGTAACTAGCATAGGCATCCCTGGGGTGGAGTTTAGGTTATTCGATTTCATCACCAACAGAGAAGCAGCAGGACCATTTATCACGGATAGTAATGGGGTTATCGACCTTATGGGCATATTACCAGAGGGTCGCTTCCTGCTTCGTGAAACACAGGCTGCCCCAGGCTACATTCTTGACACAATGCCTAGAACCATTGAGCTAAGAAGTGGAATGGTTACCACTGTGACATGGGAGAATACAAGAGAAGCAGGTCAAATCCAGATAACAAAGTTGTCCAGTGCAGATAACCAGATAAATGGCTTACCTGCTGGGAGCAGACTTGAAGGTGCTGTCTTTGAGGTTAGAGATTGGCGTACAGGAAATGTCCTAGACCAGTTTATAACAGACCACCGTGGTGTTGGTGTTTCTCGTCCTCTACCTCTGGGGCGTATGCTAATCGAAGAGATTGTTTCTCCTGCATTTTACAAGCGTTCTGATGTAATACTGGATATTACCATTGAACACTCTGGTCAAATCATACGAATGGACTTCTTTAATGAACCAGCCAATGTTGGGGTGGAAGTTCGTAAGGTCGGACCAGTGGAAGTTATGTCAGGTCAACCTATTGTGTGGAATATTACCACCATTGCCAACTCATCAAATATCCCTTTGTCTGATTTCTATGTAAGGGATATCTTGCCTGCTCATGCGGTGCGCTTGGACATGATATTCTCTGGGACTTTTAATCAGTCCCTTCGATACTCCATAATGTTTAGAACAAATCTTAACGACCAATGGCGAGTGGCTTATGATAACTTATCATCTACCACAAACAATGCCCTTGTAATGTCACCAACAGCTCTTGGGCTTAGGTCTAATGAGTTTGTTACAGAGATTATGTATTCTTTCGGTGCTGTTCGTGCTGGATTTAGGTCTGTGGAAGCACCAAGGCTTGAAGGTACTGTTCGGGATGGTTTGCAGAATGGTTATGAGTTCGCCAATCGGATTGATATTGGTGGCAGAAGTGGCAGTGAATGGGTTATTGGCAATAATGTTTGGGTGACGAGGGTGTGGAGACCAACCCAAGGGCAACATCCTAGGACTGGATGGTAGGAGATTTTGTTGTATCTGTAGGAAATAGTTTCATAATTAATAAACGTGTGTATAGCTTTATAATGTATGAAATGTACGAAATAGTTGCATAACAGGCAATCCAAGCCACCGAAAGCAAGTATGGTCTGGGAAAGCAACAATTAGCAAAGCAGGGTTTGGCGATTACTCCAATACCCTGCTTTTATGCTTTTATTTTGAAATCTTTAAGGAGGTAAGCGTGGATAAATTAAACGAAGAAACCGCCAACGCAAATAAGTTTGCCTTGGATGACCCAATGGGCTTACGTAACACTGGTAAAGGTAGCGGATTTCGCTCATTCATTGATAAGCACAGAAAAAAGCTAGCAACAGCAGGATATGTGCTAATGGGCTTGATATTTGGATTACTGCTTGCCATAGGCGTTAGCGAAATAGCTTTTGCCACCGAACCAGGTGCGCAAGTTTTCGAAAGAGCAAACACTGCAATGCAAGGGGTTTTACGGCAGATACGGATTATATCCAGCATTATTGCCGCACTATTTATCACCATTGCATTTCTGCTAAAAATGTTCAGCAAAAACCAAAGAACCGTTGACGAAGCCAATACTTGGATTAAGAGGATTTTGATTGCGTGGGCGTGCATTAACGCTGTAGGCTTTATCCTTACTTTTATTCAAGAGATTATTGGACCAGATATGGCACTCCCAACTATTGGCGGGTGACCATCGACAGACAAGAGTTAGCATTGAGTAATCCACACCATACGAACCAGACGAGTAGTCCATTTCGGCGGAATATTGAATACAAGATTAATGTGTGACAAATGTGTTGTGTTTCCTAGGTGCAACACGCTACGTAAATCCGTCAAGGGGCAGATGTAAAAGCACGTGCTTGGCTTTGGCTACAATGCTGCGATATCACAAACGAGGGTGTGCCTTGTATGCCAACACCAAATTGTTGCTGACCCCTTACAGCCTTGTATTGTTGTCAGCTCTTTACAATCCTACCTGTTGTTTTTCAAAAACAGGTTTGTGGATGTGGGGCAACAAAGAACCTGATTAAACTGGGCGGCAGTGTGTTCGTTTGTGTCCGTTATTGGTGAAAATTCATTTTAATGATAATCCATCTCGACGTTGGTGCATGAATGCACTCGTCGTCCAGTTAATCTGGGTTTTGAAAGCACAACTCAAATATTGAAAAACAAAGCAAGCTTTAATACAAAAGCACCAAATTAAGTACATTGCGATAAGGAGATGACCTATGCACCTTATGGACAGCCTATTCCGCTGGCTAATTGAACAAGCAGTGTCTGCAATAGATATGTTCGGCATGAGCATCCTAAGTGTGTTAGGAGCAGACTTAACCCTGTTTGTAAATATGTTTCCTATCGTGGAAACTACATATGAAATTTTTGTTGTAACAGCACTAACCCTGCTAGGGTTAGGTTTGGTATGGGGAATATTCAAAAACTTTTTCATGCCTGTAGGTGCTGAAGCAGAACACCCCGTACAACTGGTAGCAAAGACGGCTATATTTGCTTTTCTTGCGTTTTTTGCCCTTGACATAGCTCAAATAGCCCTAAACATAGCAAACACACCCTATCAAGCAATATTGGGTGTCGAAGAACCTGACCCTCCAGATTTTGTCCGTACCCATGCCATTATGACACTAATCCTTGTGGGCGGTGCTGGTGGCGGTCTTTTGGTGGGTTTAATATTGTCATTGATTTTTGTGGTTGTGGTCGGATTCAATTATTTCAAACTGATTATAGAGTGCGTTGAAAGATATCTTGTCGTAGGAGTTTTAGCTTTCACATCACCACTGGCTTTTGCAATGGGGGCATCTCAAGCTACAAACCCCATTTTCAAGTCATGGTGTCGTATGCTAGGTGGACAGCTACTGCTTTTAATCATGAACGTATGGACACTACGAATGTTCATCACTATGCTTAGAGTGTTTGTTGCTAATCCAGTTATGAGTTTTGCATAGCGAAGGAGGTGTGTTGAATGGACAGTAAATATATAATTGAATCCAAAAAAGCCAACAAAAAATACAATATTGCTATAATTACACTCATAGTCATGCTTGCAATATTAAAAATATTTGCACCTGTTAGAGTGTATGCCTCTAGTATAGATGACCTAGACGACAGAGCAGGAACAGAAGCCATCGCAGGCATCACATGGGACGAAATAAATGAAATGTCAATCAATAACCCTAACAGCCTTGGCCCTGTACAAGGTCTGGTGCTTTGGATGTTTGCCATTATTGCATTTTTGAAGCTGGCACAAAAACTCGATAATCTACTCCAGTCCCTTGGGTTAAATGTCACCCAAACAGGAGGTCGTGCCATTGGAGATTTAATTATGGCTGGTATGGCATTAAGACACGTGGGTGGAGCTATATCCAAGGGTATGGGTGCATTAGGCTTCGGAAGGAAAGGTGGCTCGTCTGGCGGTGGAAGCCCTTCTGGAGGTGGCACTGGTACGGGTGGTATGCCTAGTGGTGGTTCGCCCATACCAAGTAGCAGTCCCAGTGGAAGTCCAGGCAGAAGCCTCTTCGGTGGGTCGGCATCATTTCCGACCGCTGGTTCACGTAGCTCAAATGGTGTTCCTGCCCCCGCTGGCGGTAGTCCGAGCAGTGGTTCTGCCTCTACCAGTATTGGCGGTATACCTAGTGGCTCACCTTCTGGAACATCTTTTGGAACATCTTTTGGAACATCTGCTTCTGGCAGTACGCCGACGTCAACACCAACATCTACATCCACTAGCGGTATAAGCGGTAGAAACCCGAGCGACGGTTCTGCAGAAACTCCAAACACTACACCAAGTAAAAGTCATGGACGCAACCCCATAGGCAAAGCTACTGACTGGATGCGACAAGAAGGTTTTGCTCAAGGTGCTATTAAAGCTGGTGCGAAAGGCGGTATTATTGGGCTGGGTATATACTCCACAAAAGCCGGGGTGTCCGCTGTAGGTTCGGCAGTTTCAGCACGGTTTGGTGGTCGGGTTGATAGTGGTTTGGGAAGTAATTATTCCAGGGGCACTTATGCTGTAGATGGTGATATTGGCGGTAGCAACTCAAGCCAACAATCTTTTGTGAACAACACCGTAGGCGCAAGTAATGCGGATAATAATGCAGACGTAGGGAACATAGATGGTGGGAGTGCTTATTCTAGGACTTATGCCGATGAAAATCCTGAAAATTTCCGACTCAGCCAACCCTTGCATGGTTCTGTGGACCACACAGAAGAATACGGCTCTACTCCAACCGATTTTAGTAGCGAGGAATATCACGATGCCCGCCCTCTTGAAGGTGAGACCGACATGAACCGTGTTCCTGCACATGACAATCCTCACGATTACAACGATTACAATCACATTGGACACCATGAAGGTGTGGCAAGTACAAACCCAATCTCTGCATCTGACGACATTGAAGTTGGTTCCGGAGAGGGTGATTGGAATCATAGTGATTATGCAGACAGCTCGGAAGGTGTTTTGATTTCAAGCAATCAACCTTTGGGCGTTTATGCTGACGAGGAACTAGGTGATAGGGCATGGCGCAATTCGAACCCTGTAGACAACCCAACCATTAACGGGACATCATTAAATGACACACCACAGCCAAATATGCTACCTTCAAGCATAAACAATGCCCCTTGGCATAATCCGAATAATCCTAGTGACTCGGCTGTTGCAACCACTGCTACTTCGGAGGGAGGCAAGAAGCCGTCATCAGTTTCGCTCCCGACACATCCCCCTGCGTCCCCTTATGCTACGCCACAAACTCTTTCCAATCAATCAACACCTAGTGAGAACCTGCAACCCACTCAATCTTCAAGAGTTGTAACTTCCTCGCCTACGCAACTTGTAACTACGGGAGAGAGACAAGGTTTTAGTGGCTCAAACGGCGAAACGAGTGTCGCTTCGTCACAACGGATAGTTTCTTCATACAGCACAAGTGGGACACCCCGTTCATCACAGCCCACAACACACACAACACAATCACCCCAAGCACAGACCCAATCCGCCCCGCGATCGACAGTCACTTCGTCAACCAAATCCGAAGCATCAGGTACACACGTGGCAAAAGGTAGTTCAAAGTCACCTTCGGTAAAAGCTCGCAAGAGAAGACGTTATAGCGAACGAACTTGAAAATAGCGTTCAGACTGTGCCAGAAAACTCGGTGAACCGTCGAGATTTTCTGACTTGCTTCACTTGTTTCGAGTTCGTTCGCTGTAGGTGCTGACAAGAAACGATTTTGTGCCAAATGCACATTACACAAAACTGGATTACTCGTTTAGTCCGATTTGGGTGAAATATTTACCAAAACAACAAAAACAACGAAGCAAAAGTGGCAACCGAAGGGGTTGGGAGTTGAACCTTGCATATTCCGCCCAAAAAGACCGAGTGAGTGTTCCGTTTGGGATGGAATATTCATTCCTTCGCCTTTGTTGTGGAAAGGACGGCGTATAATGAATCAAACCAAACCCAAAGAACCAAATGTCATGGCGGGTCTGCAAAAGGCATCAAATGCCGCTATGGAAGCAGTAAAAATGGGCAAAACCGCCGCAGAGATTGCAAAAGGTGCGGCAGCTGGCGGAGCTGGTATTCCTATTGCTGTCCTTAAAAATCCTAAATCTACTGTAAAATTGATTATTCTAGCCAATGTCATCACGATTATTCCAGTATTGCTTATTGCCCTGTTGCCCTTGATTATCTTTGGTTCGGTTGCTGGGTTTGTAGGCGGTACATTAAATAGGATTGGGGCATTTTTTCAATCCTTACCCATTATCGGTGTACTCATCACGGGAATTGCATCACTTTTTGGTGGTGGCTCAATAAGTGATTATGGTGCAGAGTATATCCGCTTCGAAAACGCCTTTGATATGGCACATATAGTCCATAACCTTGAACAGGCACACGACATAATTGGGGAATTTCACCTTGAGCAATTGGAGGGTGTTATTGGTGTAATTGATGAAGAAATATCATCATTACCAGATGATGATAACGAGGGCCGCATAGTAGAAGGGCGTGCTATTGGTCTTTCAGGAAATACTTTTCAATTCAACACATCAGTAATACTGGGTATGTATGTTGCTTCACTTCATGAAGATGTTATGCAGATAAGTCTCGAGGACTTGCGTGATACCATGCAACTAGCCAATAATAGCCATAATCTATTCACTTTTGATGTGGATAAAACCCTTGAAGTTCGCATCGTCTACCCTGACCCACCGCCCACTTTCCAACACACCCTAAATCCCTACACAGGAGAATACGAAACCCCTGGCTGGGTGCTATCGGATAGGACTGGTGATTTTGTACCAGAGAATTGGATATACAACGAGCTAACCAATAAATACGAGCCACCCCCGCCAGTGGAGATGGAGATAATCGTCCACAACTTCATTGTGGTTTATATAGGTGAGATGGTTTTCGCTGATATATTCGGTATAGCAGACAATCCACGCCTCATGACTTTTGCCCATGAGTACGCTCGCAATCTCCTAACTCTTTTGACAGACACAGAGATGGGGGCGTGGCTCGGAATTGTTCTCGAAGCTGGCATAGTGGATGGATTCTATAGTCCCTTCCCTAACACGGCATGGAGTATATCATCTCCCTTTGGCTGGCGACCAAATCCCTTCACCCAATCAGGGCAGGAGTTCCACAATGGCATTGACATTCCTAAACCCATCAGCACGCCCATTAGAGCGATAGCAGATGGTTATGTAATACTATCCCAGTTTTCTGGTAGTGCTGGTAACTGGATAAGGATTGACCACGGGTATGTGCCTGGCTTCGGCTATGTCATAAGCGAATATATGCATAATAGCAGAAACTTGGTGCCTGTCACTAATCCGAGGCAACGGGTTTATGCAGGTCAGGTTATTGGTGAGGTAGGTAGCACAGGACGGTCAACGGGTCCGCATTTGCATCTTGGGATTTTGGTTGATGGCGTACACGTAAATCCTACGGCTTTCATTGGAACGCCACCACAATAGGTTTGCGGTGCGGGATGCTCGCTAAATGAGGGAGTCGCTGTTAAACGTGAAGGTGTAATGTGAGGGTGCATTGAAATTGAAGCTACAAAACCATTGATTTTTCAATAACAAGTAGGGGGAGTTGAGGATGGCTAGAAACAAACGAAAAGATAGGGATGAAGATACACAAGACACCTATTTCATACCACCAAACTATGTGGACTCCAGTGGAGTTTTCGGCGGAATGTTCCGACTACGCAATGCTATTGAAGCTTTGATTATAGGTGGACTTGCTGGATTGCTGCTATTCAACCTAACAGCAGGAGTAGGAGTAACAATTCGTGTCACAATCCTGCTGGCTGGGGTAGTGCCCCTTATGTTTTTCGCCGCCATTGGTATAATGGGGCTAAGTGTTACTGAATTTTTATACTTTTTCTTTAGATTTTTATTTAAGAGGCGTATTATTGGGCGTGAAGCCTATGATATTGCCGTTAAAGAAATGATTTCCGAGAAGTTGCGACGAGGTGTTAAGGATGATGAGAGTGATGCACCTACCAGCCAGTTTGAGCGTTTAGTCAAACGATTTAGGGGCGGTCATGCCTTTATAAAATCCAAGAAGCCGTCAAAGCCTAAAACCTCACTCTACGATAGATTTAGTGCGGTGAAAAAAGTTGGGCTTAGCAACTTGATGAAAAATAAAACTGGTGGTCTTATCAGTGGGTTCAATCGCTCCTTGAACGAGGTTGCAGACTATATCCCTATTAAAGCAATCAAAAACGGTATCATATATACCACTGATGGACGATATGTAAAGATTATCGAGGTGACACCCATCAACTTCTTATTACGAACCCCCAAGGAACAACGTTCCATCATTTGGAGCTTCGTGAGCTTTCTTAAAATCAGTCCAGTAAAGATGCAGATAAAATGCTTATCCAAAAAGGCTGATATTGAAAAGCACTTAAACATTGCCCGTGCAGACCTGGAAAAAGAAGCCAATGAAGAATGTCGCACCCTACAAAAAGACTATATGAACCTGCTTTACGACATAGGCTCAAAAGAAGCTGTGTCACGCAGGTTTTTTATTATTTTTGAATACGAGCCATATATGCGAGCCAAGGACATAGAAGCCGATGCTATAGCAAATCTAAATACCATAGCCACTACTGCAAAAACCTACCTTGCACAATGCGGCAATGAAATCGTAAAGCATAGTGATGATGACGAGTTTGCCATTGAAGCCCTATACCAGATGTTAAACCGAAAATCCAGCTTTGATGTGCCAATATCACAACGTAAGCGTGAAGTGGTTTTAGGTTACGCCACCAACTTCGGACAAGTCAATGTAGGTGATATTACTTCCACAGAATTTACAGCACCAAAATACATCGACCTATCCCGAATGAATTATATCAAGATGGATGGGGTCTATATGGCTTATCTCATTGTGCCGACCCATGGTTTCAGAACCCATGTGCAAGCCGGCTGGGTATCATTGCTCGTCAACGCTGGCGAAGGCATAGACATTGACATATATCTATCCAAAGAGCCAAAAGAAAAGATTTCTCAAAGTCTTGGACGGCATATCCGCATGAATAAATCAAAAATCAAGGATGCACAGGACACCAATGATGACTTTGAGGACTTGGCTGGTTCTATTCATGGTGGCTACTATATGAAACGTGGCATAGCCAACAACGAGGACTTTTATTATGTAAATATGCTCGTAACCATCACAGGGTCAACCAAAGAAGTTTTGGACTGGCGTGTTCGTGAGATGCAAAAGAAGTTAGTGTCACAAGATATGGCGGTGCAGGTGTGTACATTTCGCATGGAAGATGCTTTTTTATCGTCACTGCCCCTCGCCCATATGGAGAAACGATTGCAAAAGTGGTCACGCCGAAATATGCTGACCAGCGGGGCGGCAAGTTGCTATCCGCTCACATCATTTGAGATGTGCGATGATAACGGCATCTTACTGGGAGTAAATAAGCACAACCAAAGCCTTATCATGGTTGATGTTTTCAATAGCAGGGTCTACAAAAATGCAAACATGGCTATACTCGGCACTTCGGGGGCTGGTAAGTCCTTCACTCTACAGCTAATGGCAACTCGTATGAGGCGTAAAGGTATACAGGTTTTTATACTTGCACCGCTGAAAGGTCATGAGTTCTATAGAGCCTGCAACACCATAGGAGGCAGTTTCATCCAGATTTCTCCAGCTTCAAAGCATTGCATCAATATCATGGAGATACGCCCTGTGGATACAGCCACAACTGAGTTAATTGATGAGGTTGTACTGGATAGGTCTTTACTCGCAACCAAGATAGACCGTCTGCACATTTTCTTCTCACTTCTAATCCCTGACATGAACCACGAGGAGCGACAACTACTTGATGAAACCATTATACGCACTTATCAGAAGTTTGGCATAACCCATGATAACTACACCCTTATCGACCCTGCAGACCCAAAAGGAAAGAAATTCAAAGCAATGCCGATTTTGGGTGATTTGTACAACCTCCTAATTGAGCGAGATGAAACCAAACGAATGGCAAATATCATCAACCGCCTTGTGCATGGCTCTGCATCCACCTTCAATCAGCAGACCAATGTAAATCTGGATAATAAGTACATTGTGCTTGATATTTCCGAGTTGACAGGAGACCTACTAACCGTCGGAATGTTCGTAGCTCTTGACCTCGTTTGGGACAAGGCAAAGGAGGATCGCACCAAAGAAAAAGCCATTTTTATTGACGAAACATGGCGGTTAATCGGAGGTTCGTCCAATCGTATGGCGGCAGAGTTTGTGCTAGAGATTTTCAAAATCATTCGAGGATATGGCGGGGCAGCTATAACTGCAACTCAAGATTTGAATGATTTCTTCGCCCTGGAAGATGGCAAGTACGGCAAGGGTATCGTCAACAACTGCAAAACCAAGATTGTACTAAACCTCGAAGATGATGAGGCAGACAGAGTGCAGGAAATTTTGGGTCTATCAGAATCCGAGCGCCAAGCCATTATTCACTTTGAGAGAGGCAGTGCTATGATTTCCGCCAATAAAAACAACGTGGTCGTGGATGTAAAGGCCAGTGAACAGGAGCTAGCTCTTCTCACAACGGATAGGCGTGAGTTGCAGGCTATTGCAGAGCGCAGGAGAGCCAAGTTGGAGTATGAAAATTTGATGATGGAAGCGGCAAAGGTTGCGGGTGATAAGTCGTAAGTGGTGACACACTTGCAATATAGCTTCGCACATAAATGCTGGTCAAGCGCTACACTTTATACGGTCAGTGATACCAAATTTGACCAAACACACTTTCCGTACTGGATGCTTCTCGGCATCACAACTGTACAGCCAGCCACAGTCTTACAAAATCGTTGCGACACTTGTGAACGTTTTACGAAAATAGAACCATTCGAGTGGTTCTATTTTGTGTAATATGCACGTTTGGCTGGCTCGTTATTCACCATATGGTCACGACAGCATAATGACAGCATAACGAATGCACAACGCCAACCTAACGACACCTTAACGACATTGCAATCTGTGTATATGACCGCATGGTTGTATGACTGCGAGGTTATGTGACAACGTTGCCGTGTGGATATACACTATAACTCTGCTACGCACATAACACAATCACAAATATAGCGAACGAACCTCGAAACAGTGAATGCAAGTCAGAGAATCGCAAAGATTCACTGCGTTCTCTGGCGCAGACGTTCACTGATTGAGAGGGCGTTCGCTATATATCCTCATCACTCCCATGATACATCCTTAACTGTAAGAAGTGTTTATGCTAGATAGACTGTCTGGACAA
>WQZZ01000028.1 GCA_009780485.1 Defluviitaleaceae bacterium
ACGGATATGTCAATGATTATACCTGACCCAGATGAGCAGGGCAAAGGTTATGGCGGTGAAGTTGGTCGGATGATGTTGGAGCGAGCTTTTCGGCATTATAATATGAACCGTGTGTCTGTAGGTGTTGTGGCTTTGAATGAGCCAGCGGTTCAATTCTGGAAACGATTGGGTTTCAAACAAGAGGGCATCCAAGAGCAGGGTTATTATTACAACGGTGTGTTTAGTGACTTCATTATGATGCGAATTCTAAAGAGCGAATACATCTGATTGTCTAGGATGGTTGTTTTAGTGGGATTTGTAGTGAAATTCACGTGGTATGACGACGAGAAAAGTAATACGGAGAAAGTGAAGATATGACAAATTATTACGGTTCACAGGTTAGTCGCTTAATTGAAGAATTCGCAAAACTGCCAGGTGTTGGGGCAAAGTCTGCCCAACGCATGGCTTTTTATGTTCTTAAATCACCACAAGAGCGGGCAGAGGCGTTATCTTCCGCAATTTTGACTGCACGTTCCACTGCTAAATATTGCAAATACTGTCAAAACTTAACGGATGAAGAAGTCTGTTTCGTGTGTGCAGGTGACAACCGTGACCCCCAGACGGTGATGGTAGTAGAATCACCACAGGACATGGCTGCATATGAAAAAACCAAGGAATACAGCGGTTTGTATCATGTGTTGCATGGGGCAATTTCTCCCATGGACGGCATTGGACCAAGCGAATTACGAATTAAAGAACTATTACATCGTTTGGATACCGACCCGCCCATCACCGAGGTAATTTTGGCGACCAATCCCAACATTGAAGGGGAAGCGACTGCCATATACCTTTCCAAATTATTAAAACCGTTAGGAGTACGCACCACACGCATCGCCCACGGCGTGCCTGTTGGCGGGGATTTGGAACACGTTGACAGCGTCACTTTAATGCGGGCATTACAAGGAAGACAAGAGTTATAAAAAGGGGTTGGTTTTTATGAATAAAATAAAGATTTTATTTGTGGCATCCGAAGCCGCCCCTTTTATTAAAAGTGGAGGGCTGGGGGATGTGGCTGGCAGTTTGCCCAAGGCTTTGGCTGATTTGGGGGCAGAAGTGCTGGTCGTTTTACCTATGCACAAAAATCTAAACCGAGAACATTTAACAGACTTGCGTCATGTAGACTCCATGGAAGTGGTGATGGGAGCTACATCTTACGGTTTTGGGTTGTACACCATCTCTGCTAATGTTCCGACTTATTTTATTGCAAACCAAGATTTTTTCAACCGTGACGGCTTGTATGGTTATGATGATGACGCTCAACGTTACGCTTTTTTCACAAAAGCCGCCTTGTCCATGTTGCCATCTATTGATTTTCAGCCTGACATAATCCATTTTAATGATTGGCAAACGGGTCTTGGTTCTTTATATCTAAAAGATGACTTTCAAAAGTTTACATTTTATAAAGATATTAGAAGTATATTCACAATTCATAATTTGCAGTATCAGGGTATTTTTGGCGACCACGTTTTGTCTCACCTAGGGCTTAATCACAACTGTTTTACCGCAGACAAGCTAGAATTTTATGGAAACATCAGCTTTATGAAGGCGGGACTAAAATACGCTGACTTTGTAACCACCGTAAGCCCGACTTATGCAAACGAAATCCAAACTAGTCAATACGGTTATGGCTTAGAGGGTGTGTTAAGCCAACAAAAAGACCAACTTCTAGGCATTTTGAACGGCATCGATTATGATGAGTATAACCCGCAGACCAGCAAAGACATAGCTTTTAATTTTAATGTGGACAACTTAGCTGGCAAAACTAAAAACAAAGCACACTTGCAAAAGATGCTGGGTTTGCCTGTACGTGATGATGTTCCCTTGTTTGCCGTGGTTTCACGTCTGGCAGAACAAAAAGGGCTGGATTTGATACCTGCTATTTTAGGCGACTTCATTAGCAATAAAGATATTCAATTAGTATTTCTTGGCAATGGCGAACACCACTTTGAGCAAATGATAGCACATGCCGCCCATGCCCACCCCGACAAAATCAATGCAAATATTAAATTTGATGCAAAACTTGCCCATCAGTATTATGCAGGGGCGGATTTTTTTCTTATGCCATCCCTATTTGAACCCTGTGGGCTTAGTCAATTAATGGCAATGCGATATGGTGCAATCCCTGTGGTGCGTAAAACTGGCGGACTTGCAGACACTGTAACCCCTTTTAACCCAAAGACTGGTGAAGGTAGGGGTGTTATCTTTGAAAACTATGATTTTGGAGGAATAGCCTGGGCAACGGAGCAGGCAATACATCTTTATTCTGACCAAGACAACTTCCAAAAAGCCCGCAAAAATGCTATGAAAGCTGATTTTTCTTGGGAAAATTCTGCTAAAGAGTATATTCGATTGTACGAGAAATTGAACGATAATACAAAATAACACAAAACTTCCATAAGGGGGGCGAAACATGAGTGAAACAAAATGCAATATGTGCGATTGGTTTGCGAAAAAATCTCGTGGCGAAACTGTGCCGTATTGGGGTGAAACGGTTTACGAATCCGAACATTTTTTGGCAACCCACTCCACCAAGCCCTTTGCGGAAGCCCACGTTTTTATTGGTTCAAAGGCACATATTCCGACAATTTTTGATTTAACCGAAGGTGATAATGAGCTGGTGCTGGACATGATGAATGCTGTCAAAGCGGCCGCCAAGGAAGTAATTTCGCTAAAAGGTGCGGCCAAACTTGAAATGTACCTAGGTGACTTCCAAAAGGGCGAACATATACATTGCCATATCATCTACGATTCGTCTGACAAAGAGTAGCATCTGAGATTAATGTGGTGGTATACGTTTAGTAGCATACCAGAACGCCCCCGCTAATTTGCGGGGGCGACTTAGTTTGAGCTACTAGCAGGGGATGGAATCACAACTCAAGTCCACAACAACGATTGTACATAATCCTTAAAAGTGACTTTGATTATTGTTGTCTTTGTGGGTCTTGCTGGGGTGCTTGGTGTGTATGAGGAACACGAGGAACAGTGTCCGCCCAGTTGCCGTCGATAAAGACAAATTCTTTATCATAGCTACCAAATTTGGTCAAGGTTATAATAAAATCCACCCAAGACCAAACACCTATACCACCAAAAGTAACCAACTTCAAAATTCCAAGCCCAATTTGACCACGCATAAACCTGTCAACGCCAAGGTAACCAAAAAAGAACTGTAGAACCAAGAATAAAAGTTTTTCATACCTCTTCACCATATGTATCACGCTCCTTTTATCACATTATAGCAGAAAATCACAATTTTGTCAATAATTAATTGTTGTGTGGCGACATATTATATCTTTTGCAATAGAATATCGAAAGTCGGAACTGTCAGAAGGGTCTGCATTTTTGCTAAAAACTCTGTTGGCGAGAAGGATACACCCTTTGGAGAAAAAGGATTTACAGCAACCGCCACTAAATTTACAGGGGTTTTGACAGCTAGACTAGCACCTTTAATGCGTAATTTTTCGTAGGTTGGGGCAGTGATTAGGATTTTTGTAGGGTCATCTGCCACAATGGTTTTGCCCCGCAAATCTTTGCCAGATGTGATTAGGGCTTTAATTTTACCCTCAGAAACCGCACCCTCTATAGTGATAACATCTGCGTTTTCTGGGGATTTTGGTAAGGTTAGAATATCCACAGCGTGACGGGTTTGGGCGATTACCACGTTCATATCACTTGCCAGTGATGCCCCTGTGCAAAGTACAGCCGACTGGGTAATTGTAGGGTCTGCAAATGTTTTTCGGCTTATTGCACCGTCAACTATAATTTTATCTGCATCTCCAAAATTTTTCACAAGCTCTGCCATTTGTGACACAATTGATGGACCAGCCAATTGAACATAGCCCGCCGATAATGCACGAATTATTACAATTCTGCCTAAGGGGGTGGGATAGGGAGTTATGGATTTTATTTCCAGTGTTATGTCACATTGGGGCAACAAACCTTCGGCAGTTGCGATTATTGTGTTTTTTGGAACGTAAATGCGGGGTTTTGGTGTGCTTGTAACCACATCTATGTCCTCACCGTCCCGCCCGATACTGGTGAGGGCTAGGCTAATACCGTTTGTCGAAAACTCTTTAATTAGGTAGTTTAGTAGGGTTGTTTTGCCTACATTTTTGTCCATACCAATGATGGAGACGGATTTATATGGTGCAAGTAGGTCAATCATATAAAAATCTCGCCAATGAGATAGGTTACGGCTTTTCCACTAATTTTTATGCGGTTTCCACAGTTCTCCAAATACAAAGTGCCGCCACGACGAGACACCTGAGCAGCGGTCAGTTTGTCCTTGTTCATTTTTTTGCTCCAAAAGGGCATCAGTAGGGTGTAGGCAGAGCCTGTAACAGGGTCTTCGTCAATACCAATTTTTGGACCAAAGTAGCGGGAAACAAAATCCAGCCCTTTAGTGCTTGCCTCAGCAGTAATAATAATTCCCGAAAGGTCGATTTTACTGGCTTTTTGCAAGTCGCAAACCGTATCACGAACTTGTTGTTCGTTTTCAAAAATCAGCATATATTCTTCTGTGCCACGCCAAAACTCTATAGGCTTAAAATTAAAACAATCCACCATGCCTGCAGGGTCGATTTGCCAAACCTTGTCAGCAGGGAAATCTAGTGTTAGCAAATCCTCATTCTTGGTCACGTACAAGGTTTTGTCGCCAGCAATAAAGGTAATTTTGTTTTCTTTGTAATTTTCATGGTTAAAAAACACATGGGCGGCAGCCAAAGTGCCATGTCCGCAAATAGGAACTTCCACTGTCGGCGTAAACCAGCGAATTTCAAAAACGTCGCCATTTCGCACAACAAAAGCGGTTTCTGACAAATTATTTTCCATGGCAATTTTCTGCATCAAATCATCGGTAATCCACTTGTTGCCCAGAACACACACCCCAGCGGGGTTTCCCTCAAAAACCTTCTCCGCAAAGGAGTCCACTTGATAAAACCTCATATTTTCTTCCCCTTCCCAAATTATTCTCGCTCAAGCATTTTTTATGTATATAATAACATGATATTAAATCTAAATCAAGAGAGGGTTGAGGTAATTTAATGTGTATACAGTGAATGGCTGGATAAAAAAATCTAAATCGGAGGACATTTGTAGAGCATAACAAAACACGTCCCCTGTGGCGTGTTTTTGCTATTGCAAAGGGGGCTTTGTCGAGTTATAATAAGTGTAAAGAAAAAACCGAGGAGCGTAATTTATGGACAAATTAATTTCGATTGAGCAGGCGGTGGCAAAGGTGCAAAATGGGGCAACCGTTATGTTTGGCGGGTTTATGGCAAACGGCACGGCAGAGGGTGTGGTGGATGCCCTTGTGGCTCGCAATGTGCAAAATCTTACTATCATTTGCAACGACAGCGGATATATCGACCGTGGTGTTGGTAAGTTGATTGTTAATAAACAATGCGTTAAACTTATCACCAGTCACATCGGACTTAACAAAGAAACCGGGCGTCAAATGACCGCTGGTGAACTGGAAGTTGTGCTGACACCCCAAGGCACATTAGTAGAGCAGATTAGGGCTGGCGGTTATGGTCTTGGTGGGGTGCTTACCCGCACAGGCATTGGCACACTTGTGGCGGAAGGTAAGCAGACCGTGGATGTGGATGGTGTTATATATCTGCTTGAGAAACCCTTGAGGGCGGATTTTGCCATTTTGGGCGGTTCAAAGGTGGATAAGGCTGGCAATATCACCTACAAGGGTTCTACAAATAATTTTAACAACATAATGGCAACTGCGGCAGATGTGGTTATTGTAGAAGCCGAGGAGCTTCTAGAAATTGGCGAAATTGACCCTAATGTCGTCATAACCCCAGGTATTTTTATTGACTATATCGTACAAAAGTAGAATACAGAACGCAAAAGGGGTGTATTTATGGAAATTTCGGAACTTTCACGTGAGGATTGGCAGGGGCATTTGTTGCCTTTTCACTACACCACCGATGAATATTATGACGTGGACATTTCTCGTAGTGGCAAGGATTTTCATGTGTCCTTTGTCAAAAAGCCCCTAAGCACGCCTTATAAGAAGCTTCCAGACGACAGCGAAAGTCTTTTCCAGCCATGGTGGGACGACATTAAAGCTTGGGGTGTTGTCAGTGATGGTAAACTTTTAGCAGCAATTGAAACCTCTATAGAAAGTTGGAATAAACGACTGAGGGTAAATGAACTTTGGGTCGATAAAAGCCTGCGTCGACAAGGTTTGGCTCGGACTTTAATGAACAAAGCTATGGAACGTGCTTTATTAGAAAAGTGCAGAATGATAGTGCTGGAAACCCAAAGTTGCAATGTACCAGCTATTGACTTTTATCTGAATTATGGTTTTACATTGGTTGGTTTCGATGCTGGTGCATACCAAAACGATGACTTGGAACGCAAAGAAGTTAGAATGGAATTTGGAATATTTTTAGATGAGGTGAAATTATGGACAAAGACCAAATGCAAGATTTTATAGCTAAGAGAGTGGCAAAGGAGCTGTGTCACAATTCTGTTGTTAATTTAGGTATCGGATTACCCACAAGGGTTGCCAATTTTGTACCAGAAGGCATAACGGTGCATTTTCAATCGGAAAATGGCTTTGTGGGCTTAGGGCCAACCCCTGCCCCCGAAGATATTGACCCGAATATCATAAACGCTGGCGGACAGCTCGTGACAATTCTGCCTGGTGGTATGTTTTTTGACTCTGCCACTAGCTTTGGTATAATCCGTGGCGGTCATGTGGATTTGACGGTGCTTGGAGCTTTACAGGTGGATGCTAAGGGTAATATCGCTAATTATATGATACCAGGCAAGCTTGTACCTGGTATGGGTGGGGCTATGGATTTGTTGTCTGGTGCAAAAAAGGTCATTGTGGCTATGGAACATACCGCCAAAGGTGTGGCAAAAATTCTTAAAGAATGTAATTTGCCATTAACCGCTGTGTCCGCTGTCAACTTAATTATTACCGAAATGGGAGTTATTGAGGTAAAGTCGGATGGTTTGCACCTTATTGAAATAAACCCAGAATATACAATTGCGCAGGTGCAAGAAGCCACCGAAGCCCAATTAAATACTGACAATGTTGCCGAAATGAAAAGTTGATATGTCAGACGACTTACACATTTTTGGAAAGAAGATTAAGGATATTAAAAAAGCGACCTTCTTTGCCGTGGCTGGACTTATAGCTATGGGTATTATGTTTTTGGTCGGGCTTGTGCTTCTTGTTTTCGCTCCCCAATTGGGAGAAGAAAGCTATAGAAGTGTTCTTTTTCAAATAAGACACGGACACGTATACACGACCGCATACGAATATGTCGCATTGCTTGAAGCCTCTCTTATTGCTTATAGGATGGTGGGTCTGGCTGTGACAACTGTGGGCGGCATTGGGTTTTTGCTTAGTGGCATCGGGGTTTATCGAGAATTGGGTATTAGGAGGAAAAATCATGGACAAAGCAATGATTAGATTAAGGATGAGTACAGCAGATGCCCATTATGCGGGTAATTTGGTAGATGGGGCTAGGATGCTGGCGTTATTTGGTGATGTTGCAACGGAGTTGCTTATTCGCCATGATGGTGATGAGGGGCTTTTTGTGGCTTATGACAATGTGGAATTTCTTGCACCTGTATATGCTGGGGATTATATTGAAGCCACTGGGGAGATTGTACAAGTCGGAAACAGCTCCCGCAAAATGGAGTTTGTGGCGAAAAAGGTTATTGCACCAAACCCAGAAGCAGGTGTCACTGCGGCGGATTTGCTTGTCGAACCTGTGATTGTGTGCAAGGCAAGTGGGACTTGCGTTGTGCCGAAAGACCGCCAAAGGGGGGTTAAATAGTGGAAAAGTTGATTATCACGGCGGCAATTTGCGGGGCGGAAGTCACTAAGGAGCATAATCCCGCAGTGCCGTACACCATCGAAGAAATCGGGCGTGAAGCGTTATCCGCTTATAATGCTGGGGCAAGCATCATCCATTTGCACGTGCGGGAGGATGATGGCACGGCAACCCAATGTGCCGAGCGTTTCGGGCTTTCAATTGCTGAAATTGAACGACTTTGCCCTGATGCCATTATCCAGCCCAGCACAGGCGGGGCGGTGGGTATGAGCGACGAGGAGCGGATGCAACCCTTGCAACACAAGCCAGAAATGGCGACTTTAACCCCAGGAACGGTTAATTTTGGTGGTGATGACATCTTCATAAACAGTGAAACCACTGTAAAAAACTTTGTAACCCGAATGAATGAGCTGGGGGTTAAACCAGAAATTGAGATTTTTGACAAAGGTATGGTGGACACGGCAATACGTCTACATAAACAAGGGTTTTTCAAAGCTCCTATGCACTTTAATTTTGTGTTAGGCATAAACGGCGGAATTGCCCCAACCACAAGGGATTTTGCTTATTTGATGGAAAGTCTACCATCAGGCTCAACTTTCACCGTAGCAGGCATTGGTCGTCACGAATTTCCGATGGCAACCCTCTCTATTGTTTCTGGTGGTCATGTGCGGGTTGGTTTTGAGGACAATGTATATTTGTCCAAAGGTGTCATTGCTAAGTCAAATGGTGAATTGGTTGAAAAAGTCGTCCGCATCGCCAAAGAGCTTGGGCGAGAAATCGCCACCCCCGCCGAAGCCCGAAAAATTCTAGAACTGTAGGAGGTGCGTTGGTGCTTGATAAACTTTATGGCAAAGAAAGAGATTTGATTTTGAGCATTAATGGTTTGTCTGATGCAGATGCCATGAACTTGCTACAAAATCGGTATGGAGGAGAAGTGAGTGAATATCACGGTGAAGCCATGCTGATGATTTCAGAACCAGGTATTTACGAGGGTGAAATAAAAAATTTGTTGAACACGGGACACTTTAGGGAAGACTTCCTAATCGATGGGGTTTACTGTATCCAACTGACATCTAAATGCAGAAATTATTCACAAATTGAGACAGACTATGATGCACGAACAAAACCATCCCAATCAGTTACCGCTATCAGTAGCACTGTTATAATGGCAGGGCGTGATGTACTGAATGCTAGTCAAAATCTTAATGTTAGACAAGACGTAAATGATATTTTAGATTTGCTTTCTCAGATGAGGGTTGCGCTTAGGCAGGAAGCAGGCATTTGCAGTGATGTCAAAGGCGAAATCATGGACGACTTGGATATTATTGAGGAGCAATGCCAATCACCAACACCCAACAAGGTACGCCTAGGTAAGGCGTGGAAGAATATCAGCGAAGTAGTCCGCACAAGTGCGAGCTTACTTGCAATCTTTAACACATTACAACCACTAATTCAAGAGCTTTCTTAGCATAAAAACGGAGGGATTTATTATGAAACTATGCAAATTCGGGACAAACAGGGTAATCGAGCCAAAAGGCGTGTTACCACAAGCAGCTTTGAAAATCGATAATAATATGGAAATCCATTCTAATGAGATTTTAATTGATGTTATTTCGCTTAATATTGATTCGGCTTCGTTTACACAATTAAAGGACGAGGCTGGCGGGGACGAGGGCAAGATTGGAACCAAAATTAAAGAGATTGTCGCTGAGCGAGGTAAGATGCAAAATCCAGTCACAGGCTCTGGCGGGATGTTGATTGGCAAGGTGGCACAGGTTGGAGCTGATTTGGTTAGTGGGGATTTGAAAGTGGGCGACAAGATTGCCACATTGGTTTCTTTGTCCCTTACCCCGCTTAAAATAAACGAAATTAAAGCTATACAAATGGGCATTGACCGTGTGGACGTGGACGCACAGGCAATTTTGTTTGAATCTGGAATTTATGCCAAGTTGCCCGAAGATATGACGGAAGCCTTGGCTTTGGCAGCTTTGGATGTGGCAGGTGCGCCTGCACAGACGGCTAAAATGGTTAAACCAGGTGACAGCGTGCTTGTTTTGGGTGCGTCTGGCAAATCTGGTATGATGTGCTGTTATGAAGCCATGAAGCGGGTTGGTCCAACGGGCAATGTGGTTGCCATGTGCCGTAAAGAGGAGGATAAAAAGCGGATTTTGGAATGTGGTTTTGCCCACCAAGTTATTTTGTCGGATGTAACAAATGCACTTGACGTACTAGAAAAAGCCACCAATGCCAATCATGGACGTGAATTTGACCTGTCCATAAACTGTGTAAACATTCCCAACAGCGAAATGGCAAGTATTTTGCCTGTGCGGGATGGGGGTATTGTTTACTTTTTCTCTATGGCTGTTAGCTTTACAAAGGCGGCTTTAGGGGCAGAAGGTGTCGGCAAGGACGTAAACATGATTATCGGCAACGGCTACACTAAAGACCATGCCGCAATTACCCTACATCAATTGCGTGAGTCACCAGAGCTACGCAAAATTTTCGAGGAGCGTTACATTTAGTGTTTCTAGGCATGAAGGAGGATTTACAGCAATGCAATATTTTGATGCACACTCCCATTACACAGACAGAAGATTTAACAGAGACAGACACCAACTTTTTGCCGAAATGCAAGAGGAAGGTGTCGCATATATAGTTGATTGTGCGGCGGAAGGCAAAAACAGAGAACTTGGTCTACAACTTGCTAGAAAATATGATTTTTACTACCTTTGCACCATTGATGACCACTACTATAAAACAGATTGGGACTACGAAGCAAAGGAAGCAGAAATAAACCGCTTGGTTGATGAAACCGTGGTAAAGTTAAAAAAGTTGTGTGCTGAAAACAAGAAGATTGTAGCATATGGCGAATGTTATATAGATTTTCGAAGGGTTGAGAAAACGCCCGAAGAAATCCGCAAACAGTCCTTTTGGTTTGGCAAAGATTTGGAAGTTGCGAGGGGGGTTGGTTTGCCAGCATTGATACATTCTGGCAACGCCGACCAAGAGGCTTTTGATGTTATAAAAAATACTAATATGCCAGATTATGGTTATGGCAAGGGGATGCTGCACTGCTATCTTGGTCCACCTCAAATGGCTTTGGATTACATTGATTTGGGCTATCTTATCAGCATTTCAGGTTTGGTAACACACCGCTCTGCCCGTGGCAAAAATCTGGTGGAAGTGGTGAAGAAAGTACCGCTATCACATATGCTTATTGAGACTGACTGCCCATATCTAACGCCAGAGCCGTTTAGGGATAGACGAAACGATTCAAGCCTGCTAAGGCTTACTGTGGAAGCAATTGCCCAAATTAAAAGAGTTTCCGAAGAAGAAGTTGCAGAGATTACGACCGCTAATGCAAAAGCGTTTTACGGGATAAGTTGATGTACTTAAGGTTTGGAGGTATATTATGAATATTGCACAGAGTTTTTTGGGTTGGTTAAAGGATGAAGATATGGTGGTTGCTGGTGCGGAAGTCAGCTTTAACGGCTCTGTTGTTTGTTATACCCATATTGACGATGGTACAGAATATCCCAGTCCTTGGACGATATGGACTGACGGCGATTACAGCATCGAACCCACTGGCTTTCCTATAAGCGACAAGGCAAAAGAAATTGCTTGGGCAAATGTGAACAAGTGCAGTGATTGCGGAGCTGGTTGCGCCCCAGGAACTGACAAAGCTATTTTTGGCAGGGAATTTATGGGGGTTTGCGGGGCATCCATGGCATTTTACAAGCCAGAAGGAGATACATTGGAAGCCGTTAAAACACTGCTTAATATGCGTAAGCACGCCATTATCAAAAGGGTATGATAAAATGATTGAACTTAGAAAAATTTCAATTTTAGATGACAACATGAAAGATTGTATTGAGCTTGAAGTGTCACCAGAACAAGCAAAATTTGTGGCACATAATGCCGTTAGTCTAGGACAGGCTTATGCGGTGGAGGAAAGAGGGCTTGGGAGCAAAGTTGCCCCTTACGCAATTTACACAAGCGGCAAAATGGTAGGTTTTGTAATGTACGGCTTTTTTAAGCATGAATATGATGATGAGTTTAACGAAGGCAAGGATTACTACAGCTTTTGGCGGCTTATGATTGACAAAGACCGCCAAGGCAAAGGCTATGGCAAACAGGCAATGACACAGATTATAGATGAGATAAAGCAAAAGCCCTTTGGCGAAGCAGAACACTGCTACATATCCTACGAGCCAGATAACCCTGCAAAAAAGATGTATAAATCTTTTGGGTTTGAAGAAACTGGGCAAATTAGCGATGGTGAACTTGTTGCCAGAATGAAATTATAAACTTTGAGGGAGATATTATGATAAATTTACAACCCTTATCATGGGATAACTATGTGGCGGTATATCAGTTACAGGTGGAGGAGCATCAAAAAGGTTATCTAGCCCCGAATTACGCCAGTTTGGCGGAGGCTTATTTGATGTCGAAAGAAGCTGATGGTTGTCCGCAAGCCCTTTTTGCAATTTGCAATAACGCTGAAGTTGTGGGTTTTGCGATGATTGACTACATACCAAGTGGCGAAGGTAGTTATGCTAATTATGCTGGTGGGGATGGCGAAGCTTGCTACTACCTCTCTCGTTTTATGCTCGACAAGCGTTTTCAGGGGCAGGGCTTAGGTAAGTCAGCAATGGATTTGATTATAGATTATGTAAAAACCCGACCACTGGGTGAAACTGCTTCTTTTTACACATCATTCAAACCCGAAAATGAAGTCATGCGAAAATTTATTGCGAAATGCGGTTTTGTAGAAACTGGAAAAATCAACCAAGGAGAAGTGATTACAAAAATTATGTTTTAAGGGGTATGATATGATTGTAGAAAAGGCATTGGAACAAGGGATTAGGGTGAAAATTGTTCCCCTTGATGTATTAGAGCGGACGAAGGTGTTTTTTCAGCGGTTTTTAACGGAACAACCCCTGGATGACTTCCAAAAGATGGTTATTACTGAATGGCATACCACTGATATTCCGCCCGATTTAGGTTTCGAGCCAAAGTCGGTTGTTGTCACGGCTTGGAACTGTATTGAAAACACCAAAGGAACGGCGGATTGCGAAAGTTTGTTGTCTGACGCAGGGGCAAAATTTCATAATGTGCCTGGTATACCAAAGAAATTCTTGGCAGCGAGCCTTGGTATGGCGGGATATGGCAAAAACAATGTTTTGATGTTTGAAGGTTGGGGTGGTTTTGGGCGTATCGGCACATTTCTAACCGATATTGAACCGCCTGCCAACTATCATTGGCAAGAAGTGGTTTGTGCAACGATTTGCGATGATTGTAGCATTTGTGTTGACAACTGTCCCAGCGGGGCATTGGATGCCAAAAGGTTTTTGATACACGCAAGCAAATGCCTAAATGTCAATGACCATAACGAAAACGTCTGTTTTCAATGCCACCGAATTTGCCCTACAAGTGTAGAAATTTTGGAAGGTAGGGGCAATATATGATAATAGATAAGGCTTTGGAGCAAGGGATTAGGTTGGCGATTTTGCCCCTCGAAGTTCTGAAGGTTGCAAAGGACTATTTTGCGGAATTTATAAATAATCACAAGCTAAGTGATTATCAAAAAAATATCATTAACAACCGATATGTTTTTCATGTGCCTGACGAAGTTGATTTTACACCCAAGTCCGTTGCTGTAGCTGTATGGGACGGCAAAATCTCCCGTGAACCCGTAGCGGTGGATGGGTTTTTTACCGAAATGGGTATAAATTTTTATGATGTGTCTTGGATACCAAAAAAGTATTTGGCAACAAAGGCTGGCATGGGTGAATTTGGCAGAAACAATCTTGTATTTTTCGAGAATTGGGGAAGCTATGGTCGTATTGGCACATATCTCACAGACATAGAGTCACCCAGCAAATTCATTTGGGAGGATGCCCGTGTTATGAGTGCTTGTAACACCTGCGGAAAGTGTGCTATGGCATGCCCAGGCAAGACCATGCAGGATGATAGGTTTTTGATGTATGCCGAAAGGTGCATAAATATAGGCAGGGAAACCAAAGTATGCGCACGTTGCATGGAGGTTTGCCCTATTAACCAAAGGAGATTTAGCTAATGAAAAATGATATTTTCAAGGGGATTTCCCCAACGGATTGGCAGGATTGGCGGTGGCATCTTCGCAACAAAATCGAAACTGTTGCAGATTTGAAGAAGCTGGTGGACATTACCGCTGAAGAAGAAGCGGACATCAATGAGGTTTTGGGCAATTTTCGCATGGCGATAACTCCACACTATATGTCCATGATTGACTTGAAAGACCCCTATGACCCAGTACGCAAACAGGCAGTTCCCCATATCATGGAAACCCATATCCCTAAAGAGGACATGGCAGACCCATTAAACGAGGACGGAGACAGCCCAGTTAAGGGCTTGACCCATAGATACCCTGACAGGGTACTTTTGTTTGTGACAGACCAATGTGCCATGTATTGTCGCCATTGCACCCGCCGTCGCAAGGTTGGTGAAAACGATGCAGCGGCTGCCATTTCCCAAATCGAAGCAGGAATTGATTATATTGCACGCACAAAAGAGGTGCGTGATGTGCTTATTTCTGGTGGCGATGCTTTACTTTTAGAGGACGACACTTTAGAGCATATCATCAAGAAATTACGTGACATTCCTCATGTGGAAATTATACGCCTTGGTAGTCGTTTGCCCGTGGTGTTGCCCCAGCGTATCACCGATAATCTTTGCAATATGTTAAAAAAATATCACCCAATTTGGCTCAATACCCACTTTAACCACCCCGCCGAGTTTTCTGATGCTTCTAAAGAAGCTTGCAGAAAGTTGGCTGATGCAGGTATTCCGCTAGGCAACCAGTCTGTGCTTCTAGCTGGAGTTAACGATTGTGTCCATGTGATGAAAGAGCTTGTGCAGGGGCTTGTAAAAATGCGTGTGCGTCCATATTACATTTACCAATGTGACCTCTCCCAAGGTTTAAGTCACTTCCGAACGCCTGTGGCAAAGGGAATTGAGATTATTGAAGGGCTTCGTGGACATACATCTGGTTATGCCGTACCAACATTTGTTGTGGACGCACCTGGTGGTGGCGGTAAAATCCCTGTTATGCCTAACTATCTGATTTCACATGGCGCCCATAAAGTTATCTTACGTAATTACGAAGGCGTTATCACCACATACACCGAACCCAAAATCTATGAAGCAAATTGCCAGTGTAAGGTCTGCCGAGGTGGGGAAGAAGTTGGATTTGAAGGGGTTGCGGCATTGATGAACAATCAGCAATTATCACTTACCCCTGTCGGCTTAAAACGTAGCAAACGTACAGAAAGTTGATATTAAAAAGGAAGGGAAGCCATGAAAATAGGCATTATAACTGATATTCACAATAATATTCTAGCACTGGAATCGGTTTTGAAGGTGTTTAACGACGAAAATTGTGATGGTGTTATTTGTTGTGGTGATATAATAGGCATTGGACCACATCCCGAGGAAACTGTTTTGGCAGTTATGAATATCCCTAATCTGCTAACTTGTGTTAGAGGTAACCATGAAAGGTATTTAATTGAAGGCTTGGATGCTCATCCTTATATGGACGCTGGTGAAGCGGAGCATCATAAATGGCAACACGCCCTACTAAGTGATAAGTCCGTAAACTTCATTAAAAGCCTACAGGATGAGGTAATTTTGGACATGGGTGGAAAGCGTGTCCATGTATGTCATTATGGTATGGGCAAAAATGGATGGTATGCTAGAATTATTCATAATCCGACTATATCGGATTTAAGCACACTCTTTGCGGGCATTGATGCGGATGTGGTTTTGTTCGGGCATCACCATATCAAAACCATTGATAACAGTGACAAGTTTTATATTAACTGTGGTTCTTTAGGTTGCCCTCATTCTGGCGATAAAAATACCGCAAGTGCTGGAATACTTACCATTGAAGATGACATTTCGTTTGTAGAACTTGAAGTGGAGTATGATGTAAATGAGGTGTTGTGTGACATAGAAAGACTTAGTTATCCAGAAAAGGATACTATCATAAGGATATTTTTTGGCAGATGAATAAATGAGGTGAATAATTATAGGTAAGTTAAATTTGAATATGGAACAGGTAGCGAAGGCGAGGGGATATGCCCATAGTGTAGCGGTTGACACGCAGGCATTTATTGATAAACATACCACAGTTGCTATCGAACGTACGATTTGTCGTTTGATGGGCATTGATGGGGTGGATGAGGTAGAAGTGCCTTTGCCCAATTTGGTAGTTAATCATTTGCGTGATAATCAGCTTTTGGGCATCGGGTCTGCGTTGATGCTAGGTAATGCTATGGTGTCAACAGGCAAAAGCCCCCAAGAAATTGCCGAGGGTATTGCGGATGGTTCTATTAATCTTGCAAAAATTCCTATGGGGGATTTAGATGCTATTAAAAATGCCGTTTTTGCCGTTGCCGAAAAGACGGTGGCAAAAATCGCCCAAAACCGTAATGACCGTCAGCAGATGCTTGATAAGCATGGCGATAAGGTCGGGGCGTGGCTTTATGTAATTGTGGCAACGGGCAATATTTATGAGGATATTACGCAGGCCGTTGCAGCCGTTAAACAAGGTGCAGATATAATTGCCGTTATCCGTACAACAGGGCAAAGCCTACTGGATTATGTGCCTTATGGGGCGACAACAGAGGGTTTTGGTGGAACTTACGCCACGCAAGAAAATTTCCGACTGATGCGTGCCGCTCTGGATAGTGCAGGGGACGAGGTGGGGCGATATATACGCCTTTGCAACTACTGCTCTGGGCTTTGTATGCCCGAAATTGCAGCATTAGGTGCGATGGAGCGTCTTGACATGATGCTAAATGACGCACTTTATGGCATTTTGTTCCGTGATATAAATATGCAGCGTACAATTGTGGACCAGTATTTTTCAAGAATTATCAATGGCTTTGCAGGCATCATTATCAACACAGGCGAGGATAATTATTTGACAACAGCGGACGCAGTGGAGGAAGCCCACACGGTGCTGACAAGCCAATTTTTGAATGAGCAGTTTGCCCTTATGGCAGGCTTACCTGAGGAGCAGATGGGACTAGGTCATGCTTTCGAAATTTCGCCAGATGTTCACAACGGCTTTTTGTACGAACTGGCACAAGCACAAATGGCAAGGGAAATTTTTCCAAAAGCCCCACTTAAATATATGCCCCCAACCAAATTTATGACAGGGGATATTTTTAAGGGTGTGGTGCAAAATGCCCTGTTCAACACCGTCACTGCCATTACGGGTCAAAAGGTGCATCTTTTAGGTATGTTGACAGAAGCAATCCACACACCCTTTATGTCTGACCGCGCCCAGGCCTTGGATTCTGCTAACTATATCTTCAACACCATGGCGGACTTAGGGGACGAAATAGAATTTAAGCAAGGAGGCATAATGCAAACTCGTGTTGCCGAAGTCTTGGATAAATCCGTTAATCTATTGGCAGAAATTGAGCAGAAAAAGCTGTTTTCCACATTAGAGCAAGGGATATTTGCTGGCATCAAGCGAGGGCGTGATGCTGGCAAAGGGCTGGATGGTGTGACCTTGAAGGCTGATGGTTATTTCAACCCATTTATTGAGATGATGAAGGAGAAGTAGATGGGCAAACTCCAAAACCTCGCCATTGTCCTTGCGGTTGGGATGGGTCTTATCATTGCTTTTCTGATTATCATTCTAGTGTGGTCAAATGAGCGAGAACGTGAATTGGTTTTTAGAGAAGTCAGCCTAAACCACCAAAATGCAGGTATGCGGGAAACACAGAGCATTTTAACCGCCTCATACTGGACATTAACGGAAACAAATAGAGTGTTACAAGATTATGCCCAACATCTTCGCTTACAGGTTCAGCTCCTTGAAGAAGATAACGAGTTTTTAGTTGCTTTGCTGGAAGCCCCGTCAGAAGAAACCTCACCTGCACTGAACCCAATCGACAGCTTTTTTGCAGAAATCGAGAACGAACACCGCCTAATGGACGGCAACACCCATAACATGGTGGTCTACAGCGTTATCTTAGCACAGGCTTGGCGGGCGGAAATGGAGAACTTTCGTGACATTTTGCTTAGTCGCACGCAAAATGACTTTGTGGCAGAAACGATGAATGATGAGATTTACCATTTCTTGCAATATATATCACATCTGGCAGAAATTGAAGCTATGATTTCTGCTTCTAATGCCTTTTGGGAGGATGACTATGGCTTGTTTTTTGGCTCGGCTGGCAGAATTGTCCGTAGTGGTGTGATTGCCGATGGGTATCGCACTATGGCTTTGGAGCTTTTTAGGCGACTTCACATCTTAGATTTTACAGAGCATCAATGGGATGGGCGGGAAGATTTTTCATATTTTGTTTTTAACGAAGAACATTTTAGAGAGTGGATAGACGAGGAATTTCCTTGGATTTGGAGGTATACAGATGATTAAACCATACGGTGATACACTGAATGATGGTAAGGTGCAGTTATCCTTTACCTTACCTGTCACTAATGACGACAAGGGGAGGGAAGCCGCTAAAATACTAGCTAAAAAGATGGGGATTCCTGACCCAAATGTGGCTCACAGTGGCACATTGGATGAGGGCTTCACTTTTTATGTGGTCTATGGAGGGGTGGCTCACGGTGTGGAATATGACAGCATTGTGGTTCAAACCGTGGACGGCGATGTGATGGACATGGGCGAGGTTTCTAACTTTATCCGTGAAAACATCGGGCGTAATGTGGTTATCATTGGTGCATCTACTGGCACAGATGCCCACACCGTTGGCATTGACGCAATTATGAACATGAAAGGTTTTGCAGGCAATTATGGTCTGGAGCGTTATGAGATGATAGAAGCCCACAACCTAGGTAGCCAAGTTGCCAATGAGGATTTTATTGCCAAAGCCAAGGAACTTAATGCTGATGTGCTACTGGTAAGCCAAACCGTTACACAAAAAGACGTGCATATCGCCAACATGACGGAGCTGGTAGAGATGCTAGAAGCTGAGGGGTTGCGACAAGATGTGGTGCTTATTTGTGGCGGTCCACGTATCAGTAACGAATTGGCTAAGGAGTTGGGTTATGATGCGGGCTTTGGACAAAACAGTTTTGCACAGCACGTTGCCAGCTTTGCGGTGCAAGAGGTGGTCCGCAGAGGTATAAAATAATGAAGAAATTACTTTGGTTATTACTATTGGCAATTTTTTTGGTGGCTTGTAATGCCGAAAGCGATGAAATTGTCCGTTTAGAGCAGGAAGTGCTGTATTTACAGGACTTAGTGGCGGAATTGGAAGGACGTGAACCCATCGTTATAGAAATACCTATGGAGATTGTTCCAGAGGTTTCCGCAGAAGTTGTTCAAAGTTTTATGGACAACTTGCCCAATGTGGCAAAGTTTCTTGGTGTGGACTATTTGAACATTTCTGAAGGTAATATAAATTGGCTTGGAAGTGGTTTTGTCACAGCACAAAGTCACTACAGAACACACGATATATCTATTACCATGCGTTATACCACTCATAATGACGATATACACTGGCGTTTGGTGGAACATAATGTGTCATGGGTTGGGGGTTTTGGGGTTATCCGTGCTGGCAGACCCAAAAGCTGGGAACGAGATTTTTGTGAACGCTTTAGCGATGGTTTCACCATGCGGATTTACCGTCATTTGGACAATGGTGGAACACCTGGAATTTATGAGTATTATGATGTAATAATTTCGCCAGATGGTTGGCGTGAGCAAGTCATTGCTAATATGGCTGAATATTTAGACATTCGGCTGGCAGACTTGTGGTTTGAAGGCAACCGCCTAATTGTGGACTTGACCCCTGCCACCACAATTTATTTTAATTGGGGTTCTACTGGCGGTCACTTGCGTACGCAAAACCTAATAAGAAGCCTTGCCGGTTTGCCTAGCGTTACAGAAATTGAAGTGCTGGTATCTGGGCGAAGAGGTGTGGAAGCCGACCACTTTAGCTTCAGAAGGATTTTTAATTAAGACGACCTACACAAACATACTTTGGTAGGGGCGGGCATTGTCCGCCCTAGTTCGATTGGTAATACCTTGTGTATGGTTGCCTTAATTAATTCTTAAATAAAACAACCCGTCTAATGTAGATGGGTTGTTTTATGGTTTAATAATCCCCTTCTGCAATAAGTGCCAGCACAGTCTGCATTGCATCCATGCCCTCACGGTTAAAAATATCTGGTTGGGTTGGATGTTCCCAAATGTTGCGACCCAATTGGTCAACGCCATACAATGGCATAAAGCGTCCCGCAAAACCAGTGTTAGGCAAAACAAATGGTACAGAAAACACGGATGTAATACCGCCTCCACTGGTAGGTTCGCCAACAAGAGTTGCAAAACCCGTTTGTTGCATTATCCTAGCTATATGGTCGGTATCATAAATATTTCGGTTGTTTATCAAAACCCATATCTTTCCATCAAAACCTATGGAGTTGGCAGAAGGATGAATGATTCTTTCTAAATGATAGTGGTATCGTAAAATCCCAATATCATCTGGATGTAAATAAGGGAAACTAGCCAATAATTCATCAGTGACAGGCACAAATCCCGCCTGTCCTCTGGGCAATATGTTATAGAACTGACGCACATACTCCCCACCCATGGAGAAAAAGTGGTGGTCGTATGTGATGGGTTCGCT